>JANNYV010000105.1:0-1503 GCA_031410275.1 Bacteroidota bacterium | reverse complement strand
ATGACCTTCGGCAATTTGGGCGAGAGTTCTGAACTGACCGCGGTGAAAGCCGCCGGTATCTCAGTCATTAAATTTGCCCGCCCGCTTTTTTTATTTATTGTGTTGATTGCTGTGTTGTCTTTTATGTTCAATAATTATGTGATCCCGAGGGCGAAACTAAAAGCCACAAGATTGCTCTATGATATTCAAAATAAAAAACCTGTAGTAGCCATTAAGCCCGGGCGGTTTAATAAAGAAATTGAAAATCATACTATCTATATTTCAAGCAAAGAGGATGACGGGAGAACAGTGCATGATATTAAAATATATGACCACACTTCGGGTAGAGGAAATGATAAAATTACCATTGCCAAACGGGGTGAGATGTATGTAACCGATGATAAAAGGTATTTAATTTTTGAATTGCAGGATGGTTGGCGTTACGAAGAAAAGGCACCGGGGAATGGGCCTGATGAGCATGAGCAAATTCGCCTGGGTTTTAAATACTGGAAAAAGGTCTTTGACCTTTCTGAATTTAGCAAATTGCAAAATACAAATGAAAATTATTTTAAAAATTTGAGAGAAGTCATGTCTGTCGGACAAATTATTACTCAGCTCGATACTAACAAAATGAGTATTCGTAAACTCAATCAATCAACCAAAGAATTATTGTATCCAAGCTTGAGTATTTTTAAATGGGATACGGCAAAAAAGAAAACAATATTGCCGGTTGTTGTCAACGTCAAAAGACCATTTTGGAAATCAATTCCTGATAGCATGCGTTCAAGAGTATTGACAACCGCTGAAATTGCAGCACGAAGCGTGAAGAGTATGCTTGAAATAAATAAGCAAAATTTAAAACTTCAGAAACTAAATTATAATGATTCTGCCATCGAATTAAACAAACGGTTTACCATGCCGTTTGCATGCCTTTTGTTATTTATCATTGGAGCAGCCTTAGGATCTATCATACGTAAAGGTGGTTTGGGTGCGCCTTTTATTAGCGCCGTACTTTTTTTCATCATTTATTATTTTATGAATACGATTGGCGAAAAAATTGCCAAGGAAGATGTCGTTTCGGTACCGGTTGGAATGTGGTCTCCTTCATTAATTTTATTATTGATTGCATTATTTCTCTTATATAAAGCCAATAATGATTCGCCGCTTTTTAATAAGGAAATGTATGTGAGGTTTTACGAAAGGGTGAGAACGATGTTTATAAAACGGGCAATTGATTAGCAGAATCAGCAGAATGAAATTTTAGAATTACCCATAATTCCTGCAAATTCCAAAGTGGTAATGAATGCAAAGGAACACGGATTGAACGGATAGATAGATTTGACTGACAAAGAGACTTATATTTTAATGCGAAACTCAAAAATACAGATAGATCTTATCTTTGCCGCCTTTGGCGGAAATCATTTACTGTCAAATTCAGGAAAAGTATAAATCCTTTAATCTATCCATCTATTCAATCAGCGTTCTAAGAAATTTGTGCAAGACTGTACATCTTGACATGGTGTG
>JANNYV010000104.1:0-5893 GCA_031410275.1 Bacteroidota bacterium | reverse complement strand
TAATCATAAAATAAGAAAAATAAGTAATGAGGGTATTATCACAACTATTGCAGGGACTGGTATTGCCGGGTATAGTGGCGATGATACATTGGCAATATCAACAAAATTAAATACGCCTATTGGTGTAGCAGTTGATGATGCCGGGAATGTGTATGTCTCTGAATTATATAATCACCGAATCCGAAAAATAAATACAAATGGAATCATAACTACCTATGCAGGAAATGGCACTTACGGATATAGTGGTGATGGCAATCCGGCGATATTGGCTCAATTATTTTATCCTGCCGGTATTGATTTAGACTCTTCAGGAAATGTTTTTGTAGCAGACTATGGAAACCATGTCATCCGAAAAATTGGTTCGATAGATTCGCCAACTACGACAAAACTAAATCTATCGCTTTATCTGCAAGGTTATTATACCGGCAATGGCATGATGACTCCGGCATTGATGAATCAAGGTGTTGGAAATAATCCTGAAGTGACCGATTCTATCACGGTTGAATTGCGTGATTCAACTGCTCCCTATAATTTAGTTGCATCTGCCAATGCACTACTTTATACAAATGGAAATGCAGTGGTAAAATTTCCACCTTTGTCGGGCTCTTATTATATTGTTGTGAAAAATAGAAATTCAATTGAAACATGGAGCAAAAATCCAATTCCATGTATTTCGGGTGAGGTTTGGCAAGAATGGAAAGACCAAATAACCAATGTTTATGGTAATAATCTCATTCAAGTAGAATCGGGAAAGTATGCCATTTACTCTGGTGATATCAATCAAGACCAAAATATAGACCTGCTTGATTCGGGAGCAGAAGAAATAGACATCAATAGTTTTTCCTTCGGCTATTTCGCCACAGATTTAAATGGAGATGGTAATGTTGATTTATTAGACAACCCGATATTAGAAACCAATATCAGTAGTTTTGTTTTTTCTGCACATCCGTAAAACCGATATTCGATGTTCGATATCAGGAGTATTGTCTACCTGTTAGTAATTTGTCATTTTTTAGCTGTTAGCTATTGGCCAATGGCTATTAGCTCGTTGAATTTATCATTTCATTTAGCTTATTGTTATTGCATTTGACTCACACCTTACGACTTAGGGCTTACGACTTACGACTTACTCGTATTACTTTTTTGCACGAATTAAATAAACCGTTTGGTATAACCTTTTTTACATGTAGATTTGCACGAATTAAAAAAAGGACAAGATTGATTGATGTATACCATTCATTTTAAATTTGAACAAAAAGGATTAGCACCGCTGACGATTGAAAATTGCGCGATTGATGATAGTATTTTGGAAGTTGCTATAAAAAATAATATCCGAATACATCATAATTGCGGTGGTGTTTGTGCTTGTAGCACATGTCATATTTATATCGATAGTAACGCCGCTAGCATAGAAGAATTATCTGACAAAGAAGAAGATTTTATTGATCGTGCAAGAAACCCAAAAATAAATTCCCGACTTGGATGTCAATGTGTATTATTAGATGGCTCGGGCGTTATTGATGTGACAGTGCCTGATCAAAGTTTGATACATGGCGAATAGAGATGAACTACTTTTCCTAACTACTAAATACTAACTACTTTTTTATGTCCTACGAACCGCCGATACATTGGAATGATTATGAAGATATAGCGTTGAAACTGCATGAACGTTTTGGAGATGAATTTAATGAATCAAAAATTTACAGAATTCGTTTTACGGAATTGTTAGAATGGGTATTGGAAATTGAAGGCTTTGTTGGAACTAGAGAACAAAGTAATGAAGGCCACTTAGAAATGATACAAAGCAGTTGGGTATATGAATGGAGAGATAACCAAAAATAAAGGGGTGTCAAGAAATTCTATTTACATTCATGTCAAAATTATTATCTTGTGGACGAAAAGAACAAAAACAAAAACTATTTAATTATCCATGGCAAATATTTTAGTGATTGATGATGAAAAAAGCATTCGTAAAGCATTGCTTGAAATTTTGATTACAGAAGGCTATCAAGTCGAAGAAGCAGTTGATGGCAAAGAAGGGTACAACATGATTAAAGCAAGAAACTATGATTGTGTTTTAAGCGATATCAAAATGCCCAAAATGGACGGCATAGAAATGCTTGATGCATTGCATAAAGAAGGAATCGATTTGCCCATTATCATGATTTCAGGACATGGTAGTACAGATACTGCTGTAGAGGCTGTCAAAAAAGGAGCATTCGATTATATTTCAAAACCGCCTGACTTAAACCGACTTTTAATTACCGTACGCAATGCAGTAGATAAGGGCAATTTGGTAAATGATAAAAAGCAACTTGAGGCGAAAGTAAATGGCGTTCAACAAATATTAGGCGATAGCCCTTCTGTCATTGCCATTCGTGAAACGATCGAACGTGTTGCACCTACAGAAGCGAGAGTATTAGTAACCGGTGAAAACGGAAGCGGCAAAGAATTGGTTGCACGATGGATACATGAAAAAAGCAATAGAAGTAAGAAACATTTAGTCGAAGTAAATTGTGCTGCTATACCTACCGAGCTGATAGAAAGTGAATTATTTGGTCATGAAAAAGGTTCATTCACCTCTGCAGTGAAACAACGTATAGGGAAATTTGAACAAGCAGATGGTGGCACTCTATTCCTCGATGAAATAGGTGACATGAGCCTTTCCGCTCAGGCCAAAGTATTAAGAGCTTTACAGGAAGGAAAAATTACACGCGTTGGTGGGGAAAAAGAAATTGATGTAAATGTCAGAATCATTACTGCAACCAACAAAGATTTACAAAAAGAAATAGAGAATAATAATTTCCGCATGGATTTATTTCATCGTCTAAATGTCATTACTATTCATGTGCCTTCACTCAATGACAGAAAGGATGACATTCCGGTGCTGACCAAATATTTTATTGAACAAATTTGTTATGATTACAAAATAAAGACAAAGGAGATAGAGGAAGCTGCCATAAAAAAATTAGTTGCGCATAATTGGACCGGTAATATTCGTGAATTGAGAAATGTAATTGAACGATTGATCATTTTGTCAAATGAAAAAATTACAAAATCGGATATTGAAAAATTTGTGATACCGGTTAATTAGTCAATAGTATCTAGTAGTTAGTAATTAGATATGTGAAACTTGTGATAAGTTGATCATAATTGTCAACTCGTAACTTATAACCCTTTGCACCCTTAACTTCTTAACCCGCTAACCAAAGCCCCATGCCACAATATTCGATGAGTGAAGCAATCAATAAGATGCTCGAAGATAGTAATTGGAAGTACCGTTATCAGGTAACGAAACTAAAAGAAGATTGGGAACAACTCATGGGTAAAACAGTTGCCAAACACACGGATAATATTAAAATAAAGGATGGCAAATTATATATCTATACAAATATAGCGCCACTTAAAAATGAACTCTCTTACAATAAGCATCTTCTGGTGGCTAAAATAAATCAGCATTTTGGAGAATTATTTATTAAAGATATTGTGGTGCTCTAACGGATTGAAAATATCGAATGCACCTTTTTTCTTGTCTGAAATTAATCCATTATAAACGGATACTCTTCGGAGTAAATATCTTTATATACTTCGCTTACATCAGGATATGGCGAGTTCTCAGCGAACTCAACAGCATCATCGACTTCGGCTTTTACTTTATCACCAATGGCTTCTATTTCTGCCTCATTTGCATATTGTTTTTCACGAATAACCTTGAGTACATATTCTATCGGGTCTTTTTCCTTGTATTCTTCTAACTCTTCTTTTGTTCGGTATTTCGCTGGATCACTCATACTATGTCCTTTGTACCGGTAGGTTTTTATTTCTAACAAAGTTGGGCCTTCACCGTTTCTTGCTCTACGCACAGCACGTTCAATACCATCATGTACGGCTTCAGGTTTCATACCATCTACACTATCACCGGGCATATCGTAGGCATCTGCAAATTTATAAATATCTAATACATTACTTGTTCGTTCAACAGAAGTACCCATCGCATAATAATTATTTTCGCAAATAAATATCACGGGCAATTTCCAGGTCATGGCCATATTAAATGTTTCGTGTAACATTCCTTGTCGAGCTGCACCATCACCAAAAAAACAAATTGTCACCGCATCACTACCCTTGTATTGTTCAGCAAATGCAATACCTGCTCCCAAACCAATTTGCCCACCAACGATACCATGTCCTCCAAAGAATTTTTTTTCTTTCGAAAAGAAATGCATACTCCCACCCTTCCCTTTTGTACACCCTGTTGCCTTACCATATAACTCGGCCATGCACTCTCGTGAACTAATTCCTTTTGCAATAGCTAAACCATGATCACGGTAGGCTGTTATCATATTATCATCATCTCGAATGGCGGTCATACAACCTGCACTCACGGCTTCTTGCCCAATATATAAATGACAAAATCCTCTGATTTTTTGCATCCCGTAAAGCTGCCCTGTTTTTTCTTCAAACTTGCGTTGAAGCAACATGATTTCATACCAATATAAATATGTTTCCTTACCAAATGTTGTAGCCACGTTCTTACGATTTTAGGTGACGAAGATAAGAGAGAATTTCCAATTCGACAATGAGGCAATTTGAAAATTTAAAAATGATGCTTTAATAAATGGGGAAGTATCTTATTTACACTTCTTATATGTTCATATTATTTCCATTATCCGCCAAAAAAAATCGGCATTTGAACAATTTGTTTCTCAATCATTCTTTTCAAGAAAAAATATTTCCTCAACCGATTTACCAAATACCTTCGCTATTTTCAATGACAATACTGTGGATGGCACATATTTATTGGCCTCCATCGCATTGATGGTTTGCCGGCTAACTGATACTTTATTAGCAAGATCTTCTTGTGTCAGTGCTTTAATTGCCCTTTCAACTTTAATATTATTTTTCATCTGACATCGATTTAGAATTTTTATACAACATGTAATTAAACCGTACAATAAAAATAATCAGTACAGTAAACATATTCCATATCATCACATTAAAAAACACAGTGCCGTATACAAATGCAAACGCAATAAATAATAACATGTAATTGACCCAAACTGCCCAAAGTAATGACGACAACCGGAGTTCTGCAATAAATTCATCTTCCCTTTTTTCCTTTGAAAATCCCACAAATAGTGCCCCAATAATAAATAAAGTTCCTATAAGTGTTGTTGTCTAATTTGTTTTAATAACATGCATGTATTCAGTTTTTCCGAAGACTTCAGCATCCATAATAGCGAATACTTTTGCATTGAACCAACTTGCTTCATAGATATTAAAGATGATAATAATTCCCAACATTGTAGCTGGAATTAAAAGGAACCAACCAATTTGTTTGAATTGATTTGGTAATAATAATTTAGTTGACATGGTTTTATTTTTTTTCAAATGTAAAGTATATTTTACTTTATGTAATAATAACTATACATTTTGTAAGATATATTTAACATTGGTAAAGTTTGATGCAACATCAATGAGTTCCTCTAGATTAAAATCTATGGCAATGAAATCGGTCATGCCGATGGCATTTAAATTTATCCGCTCCATTTTTTCCTATAGATTAAAATCCTTGGCTATGATACCGGTCATGCCGATGGCATTATAAACGGCAGTGTTCTTACACCTAAAATACTGTTGCACTTAGGATGCGACCTGATGAATAATGATTCTCTGATGAACGGTGCCATCGCCACCCAAGCTCAATAAAGAACCGAACGATGACCCCATAAAAATTATTCCTACTTTGCGATTTGCTAAATTGAAATATACATTACTACTTACAACTTACAAGGACAAGGTAGCAAGTACTTCATTCATGCTTCTTACAGCATCGGCTGATTTATTGAAGGCGGCTTGTTCATCTTCAGTCAATTTATAATCTACAATATGC
>JANNYV010000103.1:0-3953 GCA_031410275.1 Bacteroidota bacterium | reverse complement strand
GCTGTATAATTTTTTTGCATCATCTAGACTAGGAACACTCACTCCACTATTACCGATTTTGCCATAAATATCCAAGCGATGTTCGGGATCCTGACCGTATAAAGTCACACTGTCAAATGCTGTACTCAAGCGGGCTGCAGGCAATCCTTTACTCACATAATGAAATCGTTTGTTGGTTCTTTCCGGCCCGCCTTCACCTGCAAACATGCGGGTCGGATCTTCGCCTTCCCGTTTGAATGGATAGATACCGGCAGTATACGGAAACTCACCGGGAAAATTTTCCTGCAAAGCCCATTGAAGTATTTCGCCCCAAGCTTCAAATTTAGGGACAGCCACTTTTGGAATTTGTGAATGTGAAAGACTCTCGGTATGCGTTTTAATTTTCAACTCTTTGTCTCTCACTTTGAATGTATAATATTCGCCTTTGTATTGTTGTACTTTAGCGCTCCATTGTTCTAGCAATAATTTATATTTTGGCTCAAAATCTAATTCAACTTTTGTATACACTTCTTTCAACTCTTTAATTAAGCGGTCTTTATCATCAATTTTAGTATCGTGTATAGTATCAATTGTTTTTTGTATTCCGAATAATTTCATGGCAATTTCACTTTGTGCTTTTGCTCGTTTATCGTAGCCTCTGTTATTCTCAGAAATTTCACTTAGATATCTTGTACGGGAAGGAGGAATAATAAATATTTTTTCACTCATTTCGTCGGTGATATGAAAATCAGATTTCAAATCCGCACCGGTCTTCTCTACAATTTTATCCATCAACGCTTTGTACAATGTGTTGGCGCCGGGGTCATTGAATTGTGATGCGATGGTACCATAAACCGGCATTGTATCCACCTCTTTGTCAAATGTTTTTTGGTTGCGTTGATATTGTTTTTTCACATCACGCAAAGCATCTAATGCTCCTCGTTTATCAAATTTATTCACCGCTACAATATCGGCAAAGTCGAGCATATCAATCTTTTCTAATTGTGTTGCGGCACCATATTCCGGTGTCATCACATACATACTCACATCGCAATGGTCAGTGATTTGCGTATCGCTTTGTCCGATGCCGGAGGTTTCTAATATAATTAAATCAAAGCCTGATACTTTCAGCATTTTTACGGCATCCGAAATATATTTTGATACGGCCAAATTACTTTCACGTGTTGCCATCGAGCGCATAAACACGCGTGGATTACGAATCGCATTCATACGAATTCGGTCGCCGAGTAATGCACCACCTGTTTTTCGCTTAGAAGGGTCAACAGAAATAATACCCAATTTTTTCTCAGGAAAATCAATTAGAAATCGTCTAACCATTTCATCAACTAAGCTACTTTTTCCGGCACCACCGGTTCCTGTAATTCCGAGTACCGGTGTTTTGATTGCCTTTGCCTCTTCTTCAATTTTCTTTAGCATAGACTGCGTCTCAGGAAGGTCATGAAAATTTTCGGCAGCCGAAATACAACGGGCTAATGATTTATAATCTCCTTCTTGTAAATGCCCGGCTTCACCATTGAGTTGATTACCTGTCGGGTAATCGCTTTGCATTAATAAATCATCGATCATGCCTTGCAAACCCATCGCACGGCCATCATCCGGACTGTAAATTTTTGTAATACCATAGGACTGTAATTCTTTAATTTCATCTGGCAGTATAACGCCACCACCGCCTGCAAATATTTTAATATGTCCGCAACCCTTTTCGTTCAAGAGGTCATGCATATATTTTAGATACTCGACATGTCCTCCTTGGTAACTCGTCATCGCAATTGCATTCGCATCTTCCTGTATAGCACAATCAACCACATCAAGCACGCTGCGGTCGTGGCCAAGGTGTATAACTTCTGCCCCGCTGCTTTGCATCACACGACGCATCACATTGATGGCCGCATCATGTCCATCAAATAAGGACGCTGCGGTTACGATTCTGACTTTATTTTTTAGTATGTACATGGGCAATTTGAGGTGAGTTAATTTGAGAGTGAAATACAAGCTGGCACAAAAATAATCAAATTTAGGGAGCATGAAAGAGTTTCTAGTAGTTATTGGGTTATGGGGTTAAAGTGTTATTGGGCTAGTGGGTAAGTTTTTTGAATTCCAATATTGTTCGTATACCTCCTGAGGAATGCATATTGGTATGCCATCAACTAATTCAAATAGGGAAAGAAAATAATGTTGTTGATGAGGAACACCTCCATTTTTCAAGGTCTAAAATTTTAAGATAATTTATGCATTATCAAATTGATTCACAATTCTCATACCATCCATAGCGGCACTTACAATTCCTCCTGCATAACCTGCACCTTCTGCACTTGGATAAAGATTTTTGATTTGAATATGTTGCAATGTATCCTTGTCGCGAGGTATCCGAACCGGCGAAGAGGTTCTGCTTTCTGTGGCAACCACCACGGCTTCATTGGTATAATAGCCTTTCATTTTTTTTCCAAATTGCGTAAACGCTGTTGTCAAACAATCATAAATTTCAACAGGCAATACTGCTGATAATTTCGTCGCATTTACACCCGGCACGTATGAACATAATGGCAATGAAGATGATATTTTATCCTCTACAAAATCTATCATTCGTTGTGCAGGAGCGATATACCTTCCACCTCCTGCTTCAAAAGCTTTCTTTTCAATCTCAGATTGATACTGCAATCCACTCAAAGGGCTAGAATCTTTAAAGTCACCTTCATCAACACTTACCACCATACCACTATTAGCGAATGGATTATTTCGTTTCGAAGGGCTCCAACCATTCACAACCAATGTATTTTTTTTTGTTGAGGCAGGTGCAATAATACCACCGGGACACATACAAAATGAGAACACGCCTCTGCCATTTATTTGTTCAACAAGACTATAACTAGCCGGAGGCAAATACATATCACGTAGCTCGCAATGGTATTGTAAATTATCTATCAGCGATTGCTGATGCTCGATGCGCACACCTAATGCAAAGGGCTTGCGTTGGATGAGAATATTTTTAGCATGCAACAATTCATATATATCAGCCGCTGAATGTCCGGTTGCCAAAACGAGTTTTTGTATATCAATTTTAGTCTGATCATTGATGGTAATAGATTTAATTTTATCACCGCTTATATCAATGTCAGTCAATTTTGAATTGAAATAAATTTCACCACCACATTCAATTATTTTTTCGCGGATAGTCTGAATAATTTGCGGTAATTTATTGGTTCCGATATGTGGATGCGCTTCGTATAAAATTCGTTCATCAGCACCAAACAAGTGAAACAATTCGAGCACACGTTGCACATTACCTCTTTTATTGCTTCGAGTATAAAGCTTACCATCGCTATAGGTACCGGCCCCGCCCTCTCCGAAACAATAATTACTTTCTTCATTTAATATGCCTTCTTTATTGAGCTTCGCTAAATCTCTTCTTCGGTCTTTCACATTTTTACCGCGTTCAAAAATAAGAGGTTTAAAACCCGACTCGATACATTGTAAAGCACAAAATAATCCGGCCGGTCCGGCTCCAATAATATGCACTGTTTCTTTCGTTGAAACATTTTTCTCCTGAAATGAAATCGTCTTAGCCGGCAAGGCTGGCTCATCGATATATACTCTCGCCTTCAATAATATGTTGACTTGTTTCCCTCTTGCATCAATTGATTTTTTAAGAATTTCAAATTGCAATGTGGCTGACTTTTTTAAAGAGAGATGTTGAAGAATATGCTTTTTTATATCTTCGTATTCATTCGCTTCTGAGGGAAGTAATTGTAGTTGTATTTCTTTTATCATACTTGTGTCAGGTATTTATCCTAAAAACAGAAGTTGCAAAGATAGAATGTGAAATAGTATATTTGACGCATAAATTTATTCGTTGAAAAAATATGTCCTTTTACTTTGTACAATTGCTATTATTTTTGGCTTAAATAAAAATTGGACGTCAATTCCTGCTTTAGGAAAATTTCTTGACCCTTATC
>JANNYV010000102.1:0-15309 GCA_031410275.1 Bacteroidota bacterium | reverse complement strand
AGTATTTGAAAATGAGGAAATCAGAAATATGTTCACAGGGCTTGGTGTCACCATCGGAACTCCGGATGATGCAAAGGCTTTAAATACTACCAAACTTCGTTACCACAAACTCATCATCATGACCGATGCCGATGTGGATGGTTCGCATATCTCTACATTGATATTGACCTTCCTTTATCGCTATATGAAGGAACTTGTTGAGCAAGGCTATGTATATATTGCTCAACCTCCGCTTTATTTATTGAAAAAAGGAAAGGAATCTATCTACGCTTTTGATGAAGCAGAACGTAGAAAAGTAATTGAACGAATTGCTGATGGCAATGAGGATGCTGTACATACACAACGTTATAAAGGTCTTGGAGAGATGAATGCAGAACAACTTTGGGAAACTACCATGGATCCGGCCCGCAGAACATTAAAACAAATCACTATTGAAAGTGCGGCGGAAGCAGATAGAGTTTTTTCAATGCTCATGGGTGAAGAAGTACCACCAAGAAGAGAGTTTATTGAGAAGCATGCGAAGTATGCGAAGATAGATGTGTAATCATTTGACAACTTTTTGAAAGTTGTCAAAATTTATCCCTCTTGCAAAATATACGAAGATAAATGTGTAAGCATTTTGGCAACTTTTTGAAAGTTGTCAAAATTTATCCCTTTTGCAAAATATACGAAGGTAAATGTGTAATCATTTTGACAACTTTTTGAAGGTTGTCAAAATTTAAAATTTATCCTTCTGCACCCATCATTCGAGCAACATATTTTCCTATAATGTCAAATTCGATATTTACCAACGAATAATCAACAAGGTTTTTAAAATTGGTATATTCATATGTATATGGGATAATCGCCACTTCAAAGTTGGTATCGGTTACATTGAAACAAGTAAGGCTGGTTCCGTTAATCGCGACTGAACCTTTTTCGACTATAAGATGTGAAAATTCAATATTGATACTAAATGTGTAATTCCAATTGGAGATATTATTTACTCTTTTAATACAAGTTGCTCTGGTGTCGATATGCCCCGTAACAATATGCCCATCTAAGCGGTCTCCAACCTTAGTGCAACGTTCTAAATTAATTTGGTCATCTACGGACCATTCTCCGATGGTGGTTTTAGAAATGGTTTCAGGCACTGCACAAATGGTATGCACGTTTTTTTTAACTTCGATAACTGTCAGGCAAATACCATTATGCGAAACTGATTGGTCAATAGTCAGTTCGTGACTGATAGGGCTTACAATTTGAACATACAAATTTCCATTTTTTACATCAACTGATTTTACCTTGCCGCTTGCTTCTATAATTCCTGTAAACATTTTCTATTGTTTGGTGGCAGTTCCTGCATGATAAACGATTCCTGTATCGGTCGCCACTTCATACACTAATTTAATATTCAATGTATCGGTCAAATCAAATTTAGAACCATTCCCTGAAATGGTATCCAAGGGATTGCAAAATAATTGACCACGACCAACAACTGTATCAATAATAAATTTATAAAAACGTGTGGCGGTTGCATGAATGGTATCACCTGTGCAAAAACCAATTATTTTTAAACGGGTCGTATCTATTTGTATAAAGGTTAATGGGAAAGAATCTTCATTTAATAATAATCCGCTGCTATTGAAAATAGAGTCGCGATAAAAATAATTACCACTATAAATTTGTGCAGGGAAAATGCAAGTTGTACTATCGGGTACACCGGGAAAATTCCAATTATAATTAATGGCAGAGGGTGTATTGCAATATTTATTCACTATTCTTGGGTCTGTAAAAGGGGCAGGATCTTTATAGCCTTTGCAACTCAATAAAAAGAGAATCGATAAAGTGATCAGTCGTATTTTCATGAAGCACAAAAATAGGGATGTTTATTGAGAAAATATTCTTTCAAAAATAAATTTGATTATTAGGCAAAGAATAGTACTTTCGCAGTCCAAAATTAGAAAAGTATATATGTTAATTATTGATTCAAAAGACTGCGAAAACATTGATAAGGCTTTAAAAAAGTATAAAAAGAAGTTTGAAAAATCTCAAACGCTTAAGCAACTTAGAAGCCGTCAATCCTTTACTAAACCGTCTATCGAACGACGAACTGAAATAAAGAAGGCAGTGTACAAACAAGAAATAGTTGCCGGTTTGAGAGAACCAGCAAGATAATGATGTATCTTTAACCTTATTCTGTTCAATGAACCATGTTGCAGATTTTATAGGTTATATACAACACGAGAAACGATATTCACCAAATACTGTTCAAGCTTACCAACGTGATCTTGAACAGTATTTTTCATTTATAGAATCTGAGTTTAATTTATTATCGGTTCATGCTATCAGTCATATACATATCAGAAGTTGGTTGGCTTCGCTCAAAGAAAAAAGTATAGAATCGAAATCGATCAACCGTAAGATTTCTACGCTAAAATCGTTTTATAAATATTTGGTGAAAAAACAACTGATTGTAAGTTCACCTATGTCTAAAATTATTTCACCCAAAAATACAAAACGACTTCCGGTTTTTGTAAATGAAAATAATATGGATAGGCTCTTAACCCAAATAGAATTTCCGGATAATTTTGCCGGTAAAACTGAACGCTTAATTCTTGAACTTTTATATCAAACCGGTATACGACGTGCTGAACTTGTTGGATTAAAAATTTCTTCTGTCGATATAGGCAATAAAAGTATTAAGGTAATTGGGAAAGGAAATAAAGAACGGATGATTCCTATAGCACGTGAACTAGCACAATTTATTACACAGTATATTGAAGAGCGAAATAAAATGGATGATATTCATCATGACTATTTATTCATGCTGAAAAATGGCAAACCGGTTTATCCAAAATATGTATATAATGTTGTAAAGCAATATTTATCTATGACCACCACGTTAGATAAACGAAGTCCGCATGTATTGAGGCATACATTTGCAACTCATCTGCTCAATAAAGGCGCTGACCTAAATGCAGTGAAAGAATTATTAGGTCATGCAAATTTAACGGCTACACAAATTTATACGCATAACACCATTGATAAACTAAAAGAGGTTCATAAGAAGGCGCATCCGAAAGCGTAAATAAAGATGTTCGATGTTCGATGTTCGATGTAGTGGGAGGTTTGTCGTTATAGAAAACAATCAATACTTTCTTATTCCTCATTTTATATTCCTTATTTATCAAAGTAGTATCTTCGTCATTGAAAATTGGTACATGAAAATTACTTTTTTAGGAACCGGCACTTCACAAGGTGTTCCTCTTATTGGTTGTCAATGCAAGGTTTGTCTTTCAACAGATAAACAGGATAAGCGATTACGGTCTTCGCTTTTAATTGAAACTGAAACCACCACAGTGGTAATAGATAGTGGCCCTGATTTTCGTCAGCAACTGTTACGTGCTGATGTTCGTAAGCTCGACGGATTGGTATTTACCCATTCACATAAAGATCATATTGCCGGGATGGATGATATCAGAGCATTCAATTATTTGCAGGGTAAACCTGTTGATGTTTTTGCAACACTTGAAACACAGGAAATCATACGTAACGAGTTTCCGTATGTTTTTTCAAATCTTAATTATCCCGGGATTCCTAAATTAAATATGCATACAATTGATAAAGAACATACCATTATCATAGGTGATATCGAACTGATTCCTATTGAGGTGATGCATTATAAAATGCGGGTATTAGGGTTTCGTATCAATGAATTTACGTATATCACTGACGCAAATTATATTTCTGATACTGAATTGAAGAAAATAGTTGGTACAAATTATTTGGTCTTAAATGCATTGCGAAGAGAAGAACATATTTCTCATTTTACATTGGAAGAAGCGATTGAATTATCAAAAAAAATAAATGCAAAGCAAACATATTTTACGCATATCAGTCATCAATTAGGATTACATGAAGAGGTGAATATCGAATTGCCGAATGGTATTCAGTTGGCGCATGATACGCTTTGTGTGATTGTTGATTGAGAGTGGGAGTCAAATGCAAATTAACTCAATAACTATTTTGGGTGTGTCACACTCGTCAACGTAATATGACCACATCTAAAAATGATTTCCTGCTCCTTCAATTTTTTTAAATAATTCCTCAATACAAATTTTAAACCATATCGTGTACTTCGCAGGCGCTTGAAGAATATCGGTTAGTACTTCTTCTTTCGAACTATATGTCCATTCCATTACTTCATCTAAATTGATTTGAGGTATATCGTCCGTTACACCAAAAAATACATGATCCAATTCATGCTCAGTCAAATTATTTTCTAAGGGTTCTTTATAAATAAATGAATACAGAAATGTCAAATTCGTTTTCAATCCCATTTCTTCTTTTAATCGTCTTTGTGCTGCCTCTTGTGTTGTTTCATTTGGAAGCGGATGACTGCAACAGGTATTCGACCATAATCCGGCAGAATGATATTTATGTAACGCTCTTTGTTGAAGCAATATTTCCCCCTTTGAATTAAATATGAAAACTGAAAAAGCTCTGTGCAATGCACCCAATTGATGCGCTTCAAGTTTGGGCATCAATCCAATTACTTCATCCTGTTCATTCACTAATATGACTTCGTCTTCCATGTTCTTTCTGTTGATAGCGTTGAATCCTACCATTTGAATTTCTTCAAAAGTACGTTAACAAAATTTACAACAACAAGTGGCTCAAAATTTTGTTGCATTCAAAAGCTATTAGCCATTTGCTTATCGGTTGTTGGTATTAAACGTTGGTTTGTGTCTCCTTAAACTAGCGACCTAATCAATACTATAGATTAAAACCGATGCCAATGATATCGGTCATGCCTACAGAATTTTGCGTGTCTCCACAAACCCAACGTACATATTATCAATAGGAATGAATGTGAATGGAGGATGTATTGCGGCAATGATTGTAGCGAAAAGCCCTTACCTCCGCTTCGGCGTGGGCAGATCCTGACGTTTCAGTCAGGACGTGAGCGGTGCCCAAATAATTCAGACAATAAGTGGAGTAAAGTGAAATTTAATATTACTTTTGAAACTCACTTTCATTAAATAAAAATTGCGTGGAGTTATTACAAATTACACATACTGTGGCGCGAGAGGCAGACAAGGTTGCATCAACTACATTTTCTTATTTCGATAAGCTCAGAGATTTTGCCATGTCATTCGCACCAAAAATTGTTGGCGCTCTTTTACTATTTGTCATTGGTACTTGGGTAATAAAAAAGGCTGTGGGCGTACTACGAAAAATACTGCTTGCTAAAGATTACGATCCTTCGTTGGAAACATTTTTATTGTCGTTGATGAAAGTTACGTTGACGATACTTTTATTTATTTCGATTGCAGGTATATTGGGTGTCGATACAACAGCCTTTAGTGCTTTGATTGTTGGTGCCGGTGTTGCCATTGGTTCTGCACTGAATGGCACACTCGGAAATTTTGCCGGTGGTGTGATGATACTTATTTTTAAACCATTTAAGGTGGGCGATATGATAGAGGCCCAGGGGATTGTTGGTGTGGTTACTGAACAAGGAGTGTTTAATACAACCGTGTTGACAGCTGATAATAAAACTGTTTTTGTACCCAATGGCTCATTATCGACCGGTGTGATTACAAATTATACAACGTTCGGAAATTTGCGTGTTGACCTAACGATGGGCATTTCATTGAGTCAGGATATAAGTAAAGCAAAGCAAGTGGCTATTGCAGCGATGCTTTCTCATCCGAAAGTGTTGCAATCGCCACCACCGGAAGTGAGTGTATTAAAAGTTGCCGATGGTATGGTATCGTTGGCCGTTCGTCCTTATTGCACACAAGTTGATTATTGGGATGTGTATTTTGGTTGCACAGAGTTGGTGAAAAATGCATGGGATAAAGAAGATATTATCGGACCAACTCCACATCGAGTGATTATCAACAAACAAGGCTAATACTATTTTAAAATTATACTTATGCGAATACTAGCAATGCTTCTTCTCTTTGTTTCTTATGCCTCCTTCTGTCAAGAAAAGAAGGCAGTAACCTTAGACGATATTTTTACCAATGCAACCTTTCGAGCTGAATCTGTTGCCGGCTTCCGTTCGATGAAAGACGGGAATTTTTATTCCGAAATTAATGCTGAAGGGCAATTGCAAAAAGTAAAATTTTCTGATGGTAAAGTGGAAAACATAGTGGCAAATCTAAGAACGTTAGTGTACGACAATAAAACGTTGAAAGTAGATGACTATTCATTTAATGAAGATGAAAGCAAACTGCTTTTATTGACTGAAGGTGAAAATATTTATCGCCGCTCGGTATTGAACAAAGTGTATGTATATGATATTGAATCAAAGAAAATTATGTTAGTAAGAGATGCAAAAATATTACATGCAGCCTTTTCTCCTCAAAGTGATAAAGTAGCCTATGTGTTTGAAAATAATTTGTATTACCTAGATTTAGTCAATAATGAAACTGTTGCCATAACGAATGATGGTGATTATAATCATATCAATGGGAATTGTGATTGGGTATATGAAGAAGAATTTGAATTTACCAAAGCATATGAATGGAGTGCAAAGGGCGATTACATTGCTTATTACTCATTTGACCAAACATCAGTTCCTGAATATAATTTTGCTCAATATGATAAATTATATCCGACAGATTATAAATACAAATATCCAAAGGCAGGTGAAAAGAACTCCATCATTGCAATCAATATTTACCAGTTGAATGCTGAACGAACTATCAGTTGCGATATTGGATCAGAGCAAGATATTTATATTCCTAGAATTAAAATAAATCCTTTCAACAATCATTTAATTATTTACAGATTAAACAGATTGCAAAATCATTTAGAGCTTCTTGAAACTAACCCAAAGAATGGTAACACATCTGTCGTGTATGATGAAACCAATAAATATTTTGTAGAGGTGAATGACAATATACAATTCCTAGAAAAGAGAAATGCATTTGTATATACATCAGAGAAGGATGGGCACAATCATTTGTATTTGCATGATATCAGTACCAACACATCGTCGCAAATTACTAAGGGAAATTGGGAAGTTGTTTCGATAGCCGGCATTGATGAAAAAAATATTAAGGTTTATTATACGAGCACAGAAGTTTCTCCAATGGATAGAAATTTATTTTCAATTGAATTGAATGGGGAACTAAAAGTAAGCCTTACACCGGAGAAAGGCTGGCATGATATCAGCTTTAGTAATGGTTTCGAATATTTCATGGATAAATATTCATTCCTTAATATGCCTCCGGTATTTACCATTAAAAATAGTATCGGCAATTTGATACGAACATTGAAAGAAAATACAGGATTGAAAAGTAAAATGACGGAATACGATTTGTGTAAAATGGAGTTTATACAAGTACCCAATGCGGAAGGTATTTTGTTAAACGGATGGATCATGAAGCCGACGAATTTTTCACCTGCCAAAAAATATCCACTGCTAATGTTTCAATATAGTGGGCCCGGTTCACAACAAGTAATGAATCAATTTGGGATTCGTGATTATTGGTGGTATCAAATGCTAACGGAAAAGGGATATATTATAGTTTGTGTAGATGGCACAGGTACAGGGTTTCGTGGCGAAGAGTTTAAAAAGAAAACATATTTACAATTAGGAAAATTAGAAAGTGATGATCAGATTGCTGTCGCAAAATATTTTGCGAAACAATCCTATATCGATGCTTCACGAATAGGTATTTGGGGTTGGAGTTTTGGTGGTTATATGAGTAGTATTTGTTTGTTAAAAGGTTCCAATGTATTTAAATCAGCGATAGCCGTTGCACCGGTTACCAATTGGCGTTACTATGATAATATTTATACGGAACGTTACATGCGCACACCACAAGAAAATGCACAAGGATATGATGATAATTCTCCGGTGAATATGGTCGATAAATTAAAAGGAAATTATTTTTTAATTCATGGCACCGCCGATGATAATGTACATTTTCAGAATAGTATTATGATGATAGATGGATTGATTAAGGCCAATAAGGATTTTGATTCGGAAATTTATCCTAACAAGGCGCATGGCATTTCGGGGGGCAATACCCGTTTTCAATTGTACCGAAGAATGACAAACTTTGTTTTAGAGAAGATTTAGGAAAAAGACAGACAGAGCATAGTAGATTCGTATTAAATAGTTGATTTTGGTTTACCTGGTGAATTCTACTTTCAGACTTCTATCGGCTGTATTTATCTTTCAATATCAATAATTTCATGTCTCTCAAACATAGCTTTGAGTTCTAAAAATGAAATGGATTGTAAATCTTTTGAATAAACATCATCTCCTTTTTTTCTAATATTCATGAGACCTGATGATTTATCGGTTTCGTATTGGTTTATACGAACATAAACAGAATCCCCTTTAATATGATCAACTTTGAAAAGTGTAAATTGGTCTTCCTTTATTTCTACGTCATATATATCGCCGCTTTTGGGAGATAAGATTAGTGTCGCATTTTTCTTATCATGTTCATTTGTTGTATAAAAAAGGAGAGAAATCAATAGTACGAATAATGCTGATCCGGTAAATGTCCAAATAGGGGTTTTGATTTGAGATTTGAAAGTATCACTTTCTGTTGCAATATTGGAAGGGACACTTTTAAGATTTAATACTTGTTTACAATGCGTACATTGACTAACTATCGTCTTTTTCATTGGGAAACAAGGTATCCAAAAAATATGTCCGTACCGTTGAAAGACATGAATCTGCACGCTATCCTTTGTTCCACAATTGGGGCAATTTCCGAGTAAGGTTTCTTGTACAAGCTCTGTCACTCTGTTTCCTCCTATTAACATTGGCTATTTTTTTTAAATTCTGAACGTCGGTAAATCTATATATTTATTTTCAATTGGTTGAAGATTTAAATAGACTCATCATGGGGAAATAGAACTTCATGTAATCATGATCAATGTGTAAATAAATACAAAGCCGCTAAAAAAGAAATCGAGGCATCATAAGATCATTACAGAATGGAGAAATAAATTGGCATTTCAAGAATAGGGATGTAAGAATCAAATTAAATAATCAGCTCATTCAATTTGAGATTAGCTTAACACTTGTTGAAGGCAAAGACGGGTAGTACGCAGGATTTCATTTCAGAGATTATGGTAGATTCTTATCGTGTTAGAAAGCAAACAAAAGGACTACATTTTATTTTCCATTCACGAAGTACTTTAGGTGCAAACGATATCATTGCCCCGTATTTTAAGGTTGTGATAAATAGGATGCATTTTATTCATGAGATATCGGTAAATGATTGAAAATTAAACTCTCTAAAAACAATTTTCAATCGTTGCACGCGTGAGGGATCGCAGCGGAAATCCTCCCGCGGCTTTGGGCGGGAGATTGCAGTGAAGAGCCCGACCCCGAATCAGCCCCGTTGGCAACTACAAAATTCTTTAAATCAGCTAAAAAAAATCTTTGCCAACGGGACGCTTCGGGGACACGCCCAAAGGCTTTCAAAACTTTATTTGCATATTCCCATTTGCCTAGTATCTTAGTCTTTCAATTTTAAAATATGAATAAATTATTTACTCTAACCATTGGATTTCTTATTGTTGCTCAGAGTGCATTTTCACAGGCAAAGCTCATTGAAAAAGTTGCAAAGTCGAACCCGAATGAAGTAGTGATTCCGTATGAAAAATATGTATTGCCAAATGGCCTTACACTTATTGTGCATGAAGACCATAGCGATCCTTTAGTGCATGTAGACATTACCTATCATGTGGGCTCGGCGCGAGAGGAAATTGGAAAATCAGGCTTTGCACATTTCTTTGAACATATGATGTTTCAGGGGAGTGACCATGTTGCTGATGAACAACATTTTAAAATTATTACCGAAGCCGGTGGTACACTCAATGGTTCAACTAATAGAGACCGTACCAATTATTTTGAAACCGTTCCGAGTAATCAACTCGAAAAAATGCTTTGGTTAGAATCAGACAGAATGGGTTTTTTGATGGATGCGGTGACACAACAAAAATTTGAAGTGCAACGTGCCACTGTAAAGAACGAGCGTGGACAAAATTATGATAATCGCCCATATGGCTTGGTGCAAGAAACCTTATCGAAAAATTTGTATCCTTACGGACATCCTTATTCATGGCTTACCATTGGTTATGTCGAAGATTTAAATAGGGTAGAGGTGCAGGATTTGAAAAACTTTTTTCTTCGTTGGTATGGCCCTAATAATGCGGTGTTGACAGTGGGTGGTGATGTGATGACGAAGGATGTGGTGAAATTGGTTGAAAAATATTTTGGGACAATACCACAATGCCCTAAGGTTGAAAAAACGATTTTGCCTCAAGCCATTCTCAGTGAAGACCGTTATGTGACGATGGTTGATAATTATGCAAAATTGCCGATGTTAGTATGTGCGTTACCATCTGCACCTGCCTATCATAAAGATGAGGCTGCCTTAGATTGCTTGGCGCAAATTTTGGGCGGAGATAATAATTCAATTTTGTATCAACGTTTGGTAAAAACACAAAAGGCTATTAATGCCGGTGCATCAAACGGAACAGATGAATTGGCGGGAACATTTCAATTTCAAATTATGCCAAAATCGGGGACATCATTAATTGATATGGTGAAAGAGGTAAAAGATGCCATTAAAGAATTTGAAACGAAAGGAGTGAGTGATGATGATATCGAAAAATTTAAATCGTCGCATGAGGCCCGTTCTATTTACGGATTGGAAAGTGTAAGTGGTAAGGTTTCGCAATTGGCATCGTTTCAAACATTTACCGGAAATACCAACTATATAAAAAATGAATTAAAGCGTTACAATGATATTACAAAAGCCGATGTCATCAGAGTATACAATCAATACCTTAAAGACAAACCGATGGTGATATTGAGTGTGATGACAAAAGGATTGGAATTATTGAAGGCAGGGGATGATAATTATAAAGTAAATGAGGCAGGGTATGTAGCGCCCGATTATGGCTACAAAAATTTGAAGTATGTAAAAGCGACTGATAAATTTGACAGAAATAAAATGCCTGCAGCTGGTCCAAATCCAACCATAAAGGTTCCTAAGTTTAAACAAGTAGAAGCAGAGGGAATGAAAATGTTAAGTGCAAAATCAAACGAATTACCGGTCGTTGTAATTTCAATAGGCTTTAAAGGTGGGAGACTAGTAGAGCAAAATGATTTGTCGAAAGCAGGCGTGGCTCAACTGTTTGCGTCGATGATGCAAGAAGATACCAAGCTTCATAGCGCTGAACAAATGTCGGTTCTTTTAGATAAACTTGGAACCTCTATTTCGTTTGGTACCGATATCGACGAGACGGGTGTAACAGTTCGTTGTTTAAAAAAGAATTTGGAAGCGACACTCGATTTATTAGAAGAACGATTATTGCAACCAAAGTTTACACAAGATGCTTTTGACCGATTGAAAAATCAACGGATAGAGAATATTAAAAATTCTAAAACAAGAGCAGCTAATGTGGCGAGTATTGCGTATTCGAAAGTGAATTATGGCAAGTATAATATTTTAGGATTGCCGGTAAGCGGAACGGTTGAGACCGTAGATAAAATTTTATTGGATGATATAAAATCGTATTATAAAAATTATATGAGTCGAAAAGGAATGAAAGTTGTCGTCGTGGGTGATATCGAAGAAAGTGAAGCATTGGCTATTTTAGAACGACTGAAAAAATTAGATGATCATGAAGTCAAATTTACAGCCTTGCCTGCAGCCTTGCCTTCTGATTCCAAAACTATTTATATTGTGAATGTGCCGAAAGCAGCACAAACTGAATTTAGAGTCGGTTATGTAACAGACTTGAAATATGATGCGATGGGCGAATATCATAAATGTGAATTGATGAACTTCCCATTGGGTGGAGCGTTTAACTGCCGTATCAATTTAAATTTGAGAGAGAACAAAGGTTGGACGTACGGCGCACGAAGCAGTTTTACAGGAAATGATTATACTGGTAATTATACGTTTTCGTCTGGCATTAAAACACCCGTAACAGATAGTGCTTTAATGGAGGTGATGAAAGAAATTAAAGGCTATAGCAAAGACGGCATTAAAAGCGATGAACTTTCATTTATGAAAAATGCCTTAGGACAAAGTGATGCACGCAAATATGAAACAGGTTTTCAGAAGGCAGGATTCTTAGTGAATATTCTTCAGTATAATTTAAAGCCTGATTTCGTGGAGCAACAAAACAAATTATTGAATGCAATTACGGCAAATGAAATCAGTGCATTGGCGAAAAAATGGATCGATGCCTCCAAGATGAATATTGTATTGGCCGGTGACAAGGAAAAAATTACACCAGGGTTAGAGAAAATGGGGTATAAAATTGTTGAATTGGATGCAGACGGAGAACGGAAATAAATTTTACAATGATTTTGTTTATGAATATTGGGCGTGCCCCCGAAGCGTCCCGTTGGCAAAGATTTTTTTCAGCTGATTCAAGCATTTTGTAGTTGCCAACGGGGCTGCTCCGGGGTCGGGCTGTGCACTACAATCTCCCGCCCAAAGCCGCGGGAGGATTTTCGTTTCCATCCCTCACGCAAATCATATAGTTACCTGCAATGCCCCCGCCGCAAGACGCTCAACAAAAAAACTAAAGATTCTTCTTATTAGTTTTACAAATAATATTACTCTACTATCGCTTATTAGTTCATTTCGTTTATTTTTGTTTTAAATTATATTATTATGAAACCAATTAAAGTATTTTCTATCGTTACTTTTTTGACTTTAAGTTTATTCTCATTCATTACATTTATTGCTTGCAATAAAAACGGATGCCAAAATATATCTTGCAAAAATGGAGGGAGTTGCTCTGATGGGACTTGCTCTTGTGCGACTGGCTATAAGGGAAAACTTTGTGATGAATTAGAAAGAGATGTATTGTTGGGTTCGTATTCTGGAAACACTGGAGCGAGTACATACACGATTACAATCGTTGCAGGTATAGGTGATGTGGATTTCAAAATCAATAACTTTTCAAATTGGGGAACTGCTACTGGATATTGGACTAACTCAGGGAGTACAATTCCCGAGCAATCCTTAGGCGGTGGTGTAACTGTTAGAAATGGCGTTGTGACCATTTCAGGCACTACAATCAAAATCACTTATGAAGAATATTTTAGTGGCATGGGTGGCGGCACTTGGATTTCAGAGACATTTAATGGAACAAAAATATAAATGATTGCGTGGGAATTGATGCATAACAAGATGGCACAGCAGGTAACATAGCCTACAATTAAGCAGGGCTTTGTACCTTTTCAATCATCTTTTCTTTCTTCATCTTTTGGTTCTTAATCCAAACTGGGTAACTTTGAATTCCCTGCCTGACTTGTAGGCAAAAACCGTTATATTTTTAGCTTTTATTGATATCGAAACCTCAACTTACCTTGCTGCACGATTTGGTTTCAGGAAGTGTCATAATAAAGCGATCAGATATGGAGGGGCCTGATTAGATAAATAACAGTAGTCGGTAAGGCCCTATAATTTTTCGACAACGCTATCTACAATGTGAGCAATTTCAGCTTCACGCACGTCTTGCTTTTTAAATTTTTCTCCGGTTATTTGTTCATACAATTCGATATATCTCGTCGAGACTGATTGCACAAAATCATCACTCATCAGAGGAATAGTTTGACCTGCTTTACCCATAAAGTCATTTGCAATAAGCCATTCCCTTACAAATTCTTTTGACAATTGTTTTTGTGATTCTCCGTTTGCTTGACGTTCTACAAAGCCATCTGCATAAAAATAGCGTGAACTGTCGGGTGTATGAATTTCATCTATCAAATAAATAGTATTACCCAATTTACCAAATTCATATTTTGTATCTACTAAAATTAACCCGCGTTCTTTGGCAATTTGCTTACCCCGTTCAAATAATTTATAGGTATACTTTTCTAATTGCTCATACTCTTCTTTCGAAACAATTTCTTTGCCGATAATATCTTCCTTCGATATATCTTCATCATGTCCTTCCTTTGCTTTGGTGCTTGGTGTAATAATGGGTGTTGGAAAATAATCATTTTCTTTCATCCCTTCGGGCAAGATAACCCCGCACAATTCTCTAAGCCCACTTTTATAAGTTCGCCAAGCATGCCCTGTTAAATTTCCTCTGATAACCATTTCTACCGCAAAGGTTTCACATTTAACGCCAACTGAAACATTGGGTAGCGGCACATTTCGTAACCAATTTGGAACAATATCATCAGTCTCGGCTAAAAATTTAGCTGCCATTTGATTTAGTACCTGCCCTTTGTAAGGAATGGTTCTCGGCAATATAACATCGAAGGCTGAAATCCGGTCAGTTGCAATCATCACTAAATAATGGTCATCAATGGTATACACATCTCTTACTTTGCCACTATAGAAATTTGTCTGATACTTAAAGGTCATACGATGATTCAAATTATCACGCAAGATAATTATTTAAGTTTAAAAAAATGAAAAGGGAATAACTTATCAACAGTGTTTTATAAAGCAATTTTTGTGATTACTTTTGCGACCTAATGGAAACAGCGACAAAGGCTTTATTGCTATTAGAAGACGGTACCTTATTCGAAGGCTCTGCATTTGGTGCAATTGGCACCGTTACCGGTGAAATTTGTTTTAATACCGGCATGACAGGTTATCAGGAAGTATTTACAGACCCTTCCTATTATGGGCAGATTTTAATTATGAATGCTGCACATATCGGCAACTATGGTACAAAAGATGAAGATATTGAAAGTGATAGTGTAAAAATATCCGGTCTTATCTGTAAAAACCTTTCTGATAAGTATTCAAGAACAATGGCAGATGATTCATTGCAATCCTATCTGATCAAAAATAACATTGTATCAATAGATGAAATTGATACAAGGGCATTGGTTTCGCATGTTCGAACCAAAGGCGCTATGAATTGTATCATTAGTTCTGATAGTACAGATGTGCATCTGTTGAAACAAAAACTTTCAGAAATTCCTTCCATGGTAGGGTTAGAGTTATCATCAAATGTTACTACAACCGAGGCATATTATTTGGGAGATGAATCATCATTAAAACGAATTGCGGTCTTAGATTTTGGGGTGAAGAAAAATATACTTACCTGCTTGTTAGATCGTGGGGCTTATTTAAAAATATTTCCCGCCAAAACGAGTTTTGAATCATGCGAAGAATTTAGCCCCAATGCCTATTTTATATCCAATGGCCCGGGTGATCCGGCAGCTATGGATTATGCAGTAGAAACCGTTAAAAAAATCCTGAAGAGTGATAAACCTTTATTTGGAATATGTTTGGGGCATCAGTTGTTAGCATTGGCAAACGGTGCCTTGACTTATAAAATGCATCATGGACA
>JANNYV010000101.1:0-1855 GCA_031410275.1 Bacteroidota bacterium | reverse complement strand
GTTCCGGAATGATTATAGAAATGGGTTTGTTTCGAATATTGATGAACGATATGGAAGTGTTTTCAGGTTTTGATAAAGAAATGGAATTACGTATTTTGCGGAATAAATTAGTGATTGATTATGCTGAAGACATTTTAATTTATGATGAAAAAGTTTCTGAACAAGAAGTATTTGTCAATCAACGTAGGCGTTGGGCATATGCTCAACTTCATTATTTAAAACAAAATAGTTTAAATGCTATCAAGGAATTATTCCTGCATAAAAACACCGACTACTTTAATAGAGTCTTGCAGTTTTCTTTATTGCCACGAATTGTAACCATCGGATTGAGTGTCATGCTTCTGCCATTAGCAGCACTGGCGGGCAAAGACTTTATTATCGCTTCATTGATTGCGGCAATAGCTGTTTTTGTTGCCCTTTTTTTGCCGGTGAGAAATCATTTAAAGTTTAGTGAACTGTTTTTATTGGCAGGGAAATTGCCATTCACATTTGTGGGTATGATAAAAGCGTTCATGACATCTAAACAAGCCTCGAAAAAATTTATTCATACACCACATAACATTTAATAAATAGTATCATGATTATAGGAATAGAAGCGCAACGCATTTTTAGAAAAAAGAAACATGGAATGGATATTGTCGTGCTCGAATTAATCAAAGCATTACAACAAACGGACATCGATAACATGTATTATATCTTTGTAAAGAAAGGAGAAGATACTACCTGCTTGAAGGAAACAGCCAACTTTAAAATTATTGAAGTGCCGGGATTTACCTATGCCGATTGGGAACAAATTTTCTTGCCCATCAGCGCACAAAAATACAAACTCGATGTCTTGCATTGTACCAGCAATACCGCGCCGGTACTGTATCGTGGCAAAACGATTGTAACCTTGCATGATGTTATTTTTCTTGAACGAAATACAACGCAGTCTACTGCAAATTGGTACCAGCACATGGGGCGCATTTATCGAAAATGGGTTGTGCCTGCATCCGTTAGAAATGCGAATCATGTGATTACGGTTTCAGAATATGAGAGTAAACGGATTACTGAATTACTAAAAATTGAGTCACAACATATCACGGTTGTGTACAATGCTTTTGGAGAACATTTCGGAAAGAAAAGCCTGGAAGCGAAAGTAGAAGAAGTAAAACTAAAATATAAATTACCTGAAGATTATATATTTTATATTGGCAATACAGATCCTAAAAAGAATATCTTTACAACCCTTCGTGCTTATCGCAATTATTGCATTCATGATTCTGACCCTTTGCCGTTGGTCGTCGCCGATATTAATGAATCATTTCTTGAAACAGTACTTGAGCAAACCGAAACAAAATCATTGCGAAAAAATATTGTGTTGACCGGGTATATTGTCAATTCAGATTTGCCGGCTATTTACACAGGTGCCAGTTTATTTCTGTATCCTTCATTACGCGAGAGTTTTGGCATTCCCGTCCTTGAATCGATGGCGAGCGGCACACCGGTGATTACTAGCAATACATCGGCATTACCGGAAGTCGCAGGGAATGCTGCGGCATTAGTTGATCCGCAAAATGAAAAACATATCGGCGAAAAAATGGTGGAAATTTTGAACGATTGGAAAATTGCCAGAGGATTAATTGAGAAAGGGTATGAACGAATAAAATCGTTTAATTGGAATACATCTGCAGTAAAACTATTGCATACTTATACTCATATTTAATCATCTTCTATTTCTAATTCCGAGTAGTATGTAAACAAAATTTATTCTTTGGGTGTGTCCCTCGCAAAGCCTCGGGTCGGGCTGTCCACTACAATCCCTGACCAAGGCGTCTGGGGATTTTCGCTACCATCCCTCACACATCGTTCAATT
>JANNYV010000100.1:0-1616 GCA_031410275.1 Bacteroidota bacterium | reverse complement strand
AAAAGAAATAAAGAAAACGATAAGAAAATTTTGGAGGTTGTTCGTAAATCAACCAATAAAATTTGGTTCGAGCAGAATGCCGGACAGTTTTCAAATGATGTATTGTACGGCTTCCGGACATCGTTTGGTTCGATGGGAATTTATAAAAATAAACTTCGTATTTCTGCTGCACAAAAAAATAACGGCGAAGACAAAGGACAACAAATTGTGGATATTACATTCCCCGGTTCAACACAAAATTGGACAGTTGTTCCAAGCGAAAAATCAAGTGTAAAAGGCTCTTATAATCAGGAATTTGGCAGCACCATAAACCCTGAAATTTTTAATGAGCTTACCTTAAAAAATGTATATCCGGGTGTGAACCTGCGATTGTATTCAGGTGCTAAAGGAGCTCTTGAATTTGATTGGTTAGTGTCTAAAGGAATTGATTACAATAAAATTAAAATGAATTTTAATGGACAAGATAATATTATTAAAGATAAAGACGGAAATATTGTTTTAGACTTACGATATCAAGATATCAATATAGTTATTCCTGAAACTTATCAGATGATAAATGGCACAAAGAAATTGTTTGAAACTAGCATGGTAGCTGATAAAACGAACAAGACATTATCGTATGTTTTATCAGGAAATGTAAACCCGGATGCACCATTGGTAATTGATCCTGTGATGCAATGGTCAACTTATTTTGATAATAATGAAACGGCATTTGATGAATATGCTTATTCGATACATATTGGTATCAATGATGAAGTGTATGTTGGCGGTTTAACGAACAGAGTTATTTCAACGAGTTATATGAGTGGTGTGGCAGCAGGATTTAGTGGTGCCAATGTTGGTACCGAAGCAGTGATTTACAGATTAAATCCAAATGGAACGGCAATCACTGCATGGACAATGACCGGAGCCGGTGCAAGCAACCGTCCTGCTGACATGGGAATTTTTCCTGACGGTAGGGTGTTAGTAGGATATAGTAACGGTTTAATTCAGATCTTCTCAGCCAACTTATCAAGTAGAATTTATAATGCTGAGCCATTTGCAGTGAATGCAATTAATGCCGTACAAATAGTTGATAATGATATTTTTTACGCATCGGGTACAACAGCCGCATTGGCAGCAGCATTAGTGAGTGGTGCACCGGATGCAACATTTGCAGGGACAACGGAGGCCTTCATTGCGCGGTATAATAATGCATCTTCAGGCACTCCTACTTCACAATGGGTTACCTATGTCGGAGGAAATAATACAGAAAATTTCGCCGCAATTTCATTAACTCCTGATAAATCAAAATTGGCATTTGCGGTGCAAACTTCAGGTGGTAGTGCTTTCCCAACGTTAGTAAACGATGTAGATGCAACAATAGCCGGTTCTGAATTAGTAGTCGGTGTATTACCTCAACAAGCATCAATGCCTTCAGCCTTTAGCGTCCTTTCTTTTTTAGGCGGCTCAGGAGATGAAGGTGATTTTACAACCGTATTATCAGGTATTACAGTAAGCTGTGCGTCGGCCTTAGTTGCCTGTGATAGTAATTATTTTTATATTGCAGGGAATACTGCTTCAACAAATTTACCGGGTACTACAGGTGGTTTTCAAACGGCTAATGGTGGTGGTGG
>JANNYV010000099.1:0-12196 GCA_031410275.1 Bacteroidota bacterium | reverse complement strand
CTGTAACACAAGCCATGCAAGCAGCATTAGCCGGTGCAGATAAAAATGATTTGATTTTGGTAACCGGGAGTTTTTTTATTTTAGCTGATGTATATGCTATGATAGGAAAAGACATTTCATCATAAAGACTATTTCTAAATTAGTTTTGAAAAAAACAATTCATCTTTTAAGTGAAGTAGTATATTTATCCATTATTTTAAAAAGTGTATGAGTAAAAAAAATAAAATTATCAAGGACGTTTCATCCGCTCGGGAAGTAAAAACGAAACAAGCCGAAATGATTGAGCTGACATCGGATGAGAAAATGACTGTGTTGGAAAAAATGCTGAAGGGCTATACCCCTTACATTATTCTTATGTTGTGCAGCATTGCCTTGTATGCAAATACATTCAAACACCAATATGCACTTGATGATGAAATTGTGATTTCAAAAAATGAGTATGTATTACGCGGTATCGCCGGCATGTCAGATATTTTTACGAAAGATTTATTTGATAGTTTTTATAAACAAATGAATACCACGGCTCAATTGGCGGGTGGTCGATATCGGCCGTTGGCTGTTGCGAGCTTTGCAATTGAACAAGAATTTATCGGCACCCGTGAGAATGCAAATTTTGAAGATAGTTGTTGGGATTTTAACCATAACAAAATTAAAGATCTTGCAGAAGATGTAAACGGAGACGGTAATTTTAATGATAAGGATTTAAAATCGAAAGGCTTTGGACTGAGGCATATCGACAATACTATTTTTTATGGACTCGCTGTTTGTATGTTATTTTTATTTCTCAGTACCGTTGTCTTCAAAAAAAATAAATTGCTCGCCTTCGTTATTTCCTTGCTCTTTCTTTTTCATCCGATTCATACCGAGGTTGTAGCGAATGTAAAAAGCCGGGATGAAATTTTTTCATTTTTGTTTATGATATTGACATTGTTTTTAGCACATCGATATGCATTAAATAAATCGTTGAAATATTTGATATTGACTTGCCTTTCTTTTTTCTGCGCATTGCTTTCGAAAGAATATGGCGTGGTGCTTTTAGTGCTAATTCCATTGTCGCTATATTTATTTGATGAACATAAATTTGAATTCAGTAAGTATATTGGTTTGCTCGCCGGGATGTTTGTTTTTTTTGGTATTTACTATGCCATTCGTTCTAGCATTGGCGGTGGCGATGAAGCAAATTTGCAGGATGCAGAATTAATGAATAACCCTTTTTTGCTTGCTGATGAATCGCAGAAACTAGCGACTAAATTATTTATTTTTCTGAAGTATTTTATTACCATGCTCTTTCCTCATCCCTTAAGTTCTGATTATGGTTACAATAGCATTCCGTATAAGAATTTTTCGGATATCAGTGTATGGGGCGGAATACTTTTTTTACTAAGTTGTATCGTGGGTGGTATTGTTGCTGTTATAAAAAGACATTGGTCGGCTTTTGCCATCGCATTTTATATGCTGACTATCTTATTGGTTACGAATTTAATTTTTAATGTAGGCGCTACAATGGGCGAACGACTTGCCTTTCATTCATCTCTCGGATATTGCATGTTGCTAGGGTATGCGTTATTTTGGATAGGAGAGAAGTTAAACTTAAAGCAGTTTGCGGTGATTCTTGTCTTACCTATTTTGGTTTTGTATTCTATAAAAACATATTCAAGAAATAAGGCTTGGGAAAATGATATTACGCTAGCATTGACAGATGTGGAAGTGATGACCGAAAGCACTGCGCTGAATGGGAATGCAAGTTCGCGAAATTTAGATTTATCTGAAATGCCAAAAAATAAGGGAAGAGAAAAAGAACTCATTCTGAAAGCTATTCAATATGGCAAGAAGGCGGTGAAATTGCATCCCGGTTTTGTAAATGGGTATCTCAATTTGGGATTGGGTTATGCAAAATTAGAAATGTATGACAGCGCAAAATATGTATGGGATATTGCCTTTAAAATATATCCGCATCATCCGAGCAAACCAATTTATTATAATTTATTGGCAGAGGTCTATTATAAAAAGGGCTTTACTTTCGGTAGTGAAAAAAAATGGAATGAAGGGAAGGAGTTAATTCAGAAAGCGGTGGACCTAAACCCTTCTAATGCCCGTTATTGGTATGACCTTGGAGGCTTTGCTTACAATGGGCAGGATTATGTAAAAGCAAAAGAAGCTTGGACAAAAGCGTATCAATTAAACCCCAAGGATACAACCATTATGAAAGTTCAAGGGCTCTTAAAATAGAGATTCGTGATTCGATATCCGGTGTTCGATGTCCGATGTCAGGAATCTAATCTTCGAAATTTTCTATATACCGAAATTCCCTATCCTCCATTCGAATTTTACATTGCTATCAATTTTTTCAATACGAATTGTTTCCTTCCACAATTAGTTTTGTTTCATGCAAAAAATAAATGTGATTTGGTTTCGAAGAGATTTACGATTAAGCGATAATGCCGCCTTATTTCATTCATTGAAACAAGGTCTGCCCGTATTGCCTGTGTTTATTTTTGATACCAATATTTTAGATGAGCTTGATGCAGATGATCAACGTGTAACATTTATTTATCAGGCATTATGCAATATGCAGAACGAATTGAAAAATTATTCTTCATCATTGAAAATTATTCATGCAACACCCATCGAAAGTTTTCTGAAATTAATAAATGAATATGATATTGAAGCGGTTTACGCCAATCATGATTATGAACCTTATGCAAGAAAGCGCGATGAAGAGGTAAGTAAATTTCTGTTATCACACGGTGTCAAATTCAATACGTTTAAAGATCAGGTAATTTTTGAAAAGGATGAAATAGTAAAGGACGATGGTACGTCTTACTCAGTATTTACGCCCTATTCAAAAAGGTGGAAAGCGACAGTGAATGATTTTTATTTGAAATCATACCCATCTCAAAACTATTTTTTTAATTTTATAAAGACTGAATCCATATTTTATTTTCCTTCGTTAAAAGAGCTGGGTTTTAATGAAAGCAATACATCATTTCCTAAACGAACTATTTCTGAACAGACTCTTCTACAATATCATCTTCAGCGTGATATTCCGTCGGTCGAGGGCACTTCGCAATTGAGTGTTCATCTTCGTTTTGGTACCATTAGTATTCGCGCATTGGCAACGATTGCTCTTGCCAAAAATGAGAAATTTTTGAATGAATTAATCTGGAGAGATTTTTATCAAATGATTCTTTGGCATTATCCTCATGTGATAAGCCGTGCATTTAAACCGGCGTATGATCATATTGTATGGGAAAATAATGAAGCGAAATTTAAAGCTTGGTGCGAAGGGCAAACCGGTTATCCGATTGTAGATGCGGGCATGAGACAATTAAATGTAACAGGTTGGATGCATAATCGTGTTCGCATGATCGTCGCTTCATTTCTATGCAAGCATTTACTGATTGATTGGCGATGGGGCGAAGCCTATTTCGCAAAAAAATTATTGGATTTCGATTTGGCTTCTAATAATGGAGGTTGGCAATGGGCAGCAGGAAGCGGTGTTGATGCCGCACCGTATTTTCGAATTTTTAATCCCTATTTGCAAACGGTAAAATTTGACCCTTCATTTGCTTATATAAAAAAATGGGTGCCGGAATTTGAAGAGTTTCATTATCCTCAGCCCATTGTGAATCATCAGGAAGCCAGGGCAAAATGTTTGTTGATGTATGCAGCGGCCTTGAAAGGATTGTAAATAATGCATAAGTTGAGCTTACCCACCCAAAACTGAACCGCGAGCACCTTTGAGAGAACCGAGCCCATGTATAACGTGGGCGCAGGGATGTGCAAGGTGAGTTATCGAACCTTACGAGTGAATACAAGAAGCTAAAAGGTGGGTAACTCCGGGCTAAACCCGCAAGAAGAGAGCTTATACCTTCCTTCAAGAACCCATAACCCTGGTTAGCCTAGGTATTGGGTGGGTGAGGTTCGGTTTAAGATAAGGCTACCCACCCCTATGGGTACCTACCCCCACCTATGAAACTCGGTATGAAAGGAGTAAACGCCTTTCACAAAGCACGCAAAAGAAGAAACTCTTTTTCGTTTATTGCTCTATGTTTCTAGCCGTTAATTTATTGACAAGCTATTATCCAATCGCTAATAGCTTTTCCTCAATTCATTAATTCAAAACTTCGCTTTACAAAAGCTGTAAGTTCTTCACCTTTCAGTAAATTTTGCGAAAGCCTGGCTAAGTCTAAAGCTTGTTTTACAAGATGCTCTTGCTTTGCTTTGTCTTCTGTATGCAAAATATTATTTGCCAATTCATTGTTGGTATTCACCACAAGGTTATACATATCCGGCATTTTACCCATACCAAACATGCCGCCGCCGCCCATGGCACTCATCTCTTTCATACGGCGCATAAACTCAGGTTGTGTAATCATAAAGGGCATGGCTTTACTATCCATGGCTTCGAGCTGAACGGTATACGTGCCTGTCGGAACAAATTCTTCTAACACGGCTTTCAATTTTTCTTTGTCTTCATCAGACAGCGCCGAAATAATGGGGCTGTCTTTTTTTATTAAGTTATCAATATGATCCGCATCTACACGTACAAAGGTCATATTTTCATTATCGCTTTCAAGCTTTTGAATCAGATGAGAAATAATCGGTGAATCTAACAGCAATACCTCATATCCTTTTTCTTTTGCGGCATCTAAATACGCATGTTGAGCATCTTTGTTTTGTGCATACAGCACTACTAATTTCCCGTCTTTGTCTGTTTGCTTTTCAGTAATCTTTTCTTTTAATTCAGCCAATGTAAAATAGTTTCCATCTACATTCGGATATAAAAAGAAATCGCCCGCCTTCTCATAAAACTTAGGCTCAGAAAGCATTCCGTATTCCAATACAATTTTAATATCATTCCATTTCTTTTCAAAATCGTCACGGCTTTCTGTAAATAATGTTTTTAATTTATCAGATACTTTCTTGGTAATATAATTTGCAATTTTCTTCACAGCACCATCGGCTTGTAAATAGGAACGCGATACATTTAGGGGAATATCTGGTGAATCAATCACCCCTTTGAGCATCGTTAAAAATTCGGGTACTATACCTTCTACATTATCGGTAACATATACCTGATTTTGATACAATTGTATTTTGTCTTTTTGCATTTGCAAATCCTGACTCAATTTCGGAAAGTATAAAATGCCCGTGAGGTTAAACGGATAATCAACATTTAAATGAATATGAAACAAGGGCTCTTCAAACTGCATCGGATACAACTCACGATAAAATGATTTGTAATCTTCATCTTTTAATTCGGCCGGTTGCTTGGTCCATGCAGGATTTGGGTTATTGATAATATTATCCACTTCAATTTCTTCATCCTTTGCATCCTCACCTTCTCCTACTTTTATGGTTTCTTTGGTAGTGCCGAATTTAATCGGGATGGGCATGAACTTATTGTACTTGTTCAACAATTCGTTGATTCTGTGTTCCTCTAAAAATTCAACCGAATCTTCAGCGATATGTAATATAATTTCGGTGCCTCGTTCAGTTCTGTCGGAAGGTTCTAATGTAAATTCCGGGCTGCCATCGCAAACCCAGTGAGCAGCGGGTTCATCTTTATAAGACTTGGTAATGATTTCAACTTTTTCGGCAACCATAAAAGCTGAATAGAACCCGAGCCCAAAATGTCCGATGATTCCTGCATCTTTGGCAGAATCTTTATACTTATCTAAAAATTCCTCTGCTCCCGAAAAGGCTACCTGATTAATATATTTCTCTACTTCTTCGGCTGTCATTCCTAGACCGGCATCTGTGATATGAATTTTTTTACCCTCTTTATCAATCTTAACCTCTATCATTGGATTGCCATAATCAACTTTCACCTCACCTATATTACAAAGGTGTTTGAGTTTGGTTGTTGCATCGGTTGCATTCGAAATCAACTCACGCAAAAATATTTCGTGATCGCTGTATAAAAATTTCTTGATGAGAGGGAAGATATTTTCGACTGAAACATTTATTTTTCCTGAAGCCATAATATAATTGTATTTAAGATAATTACCGGGCTATTCTCAAATAAAGTACCAAACAGAGATTGTGTGACAAATTTGCATAAGACGATTTATAATATTAATTTCGGGAAAAATTTATATTTCATGAAACAGTTTTTACTTCTCGCCACCGCACTTTTCTTTTTTACTGCCGGGAAATCACAGATTAATTTTTCTGATAATTTTGATACCTATACTGCAGGTTCTGCCTTAGGTCCGCAATCACTCACATGGACTACTTGGAGCGGAACCTCCGGCGGTGCAGATGATATAAACGTATCAAACACGGATGCGCATAGTGGTACAAACTCATTATACTTTTCATCGACCGCTACCACTGGCGGACCATCTGATATTGTGTTGCCATTTGGTGGAGCGCATAATACCGGTACATTTATTTATACGCATTGGATGAAAGTGGCAAGCGGTAAAAAAGCGTATTTCAATTTTCAGGGAACAGGCACTGCAGGTCAAATTTATACCATGAATTTTACTTTTGAAACAAGCGGTACTTTAAATATTGATGACGTAACCAAACCAACATTAACTACAACCTATCCTCAAGGCGCGTGGTTTGAAATGAAATTGCAAGCCAATTTGAATACCAATGACTGGGAGTTATTTATCAATGGCACATCAAAAGGGAAATTTCAAAACAGCACCTTCCAAATTGCTTCATTAGATTATTACTCGTCTGATAATACAAACTCATTTTGGATTGATGATGTAAGTTACAATTATACGCCTTATACATTACCATCAACAAATGGCGCCATGGCGATAGTGGGTATCGATAATGGAATTGTAACCCAGGCAAGAGCCACTTCGGTAACCATTCGTAATTTAGGAGTTAATACAATGACAAGTTTTGATATTTCATTAAATGCAAACGGAACCATTACCAATCAAAGTGTTGGTCCTGTTGTTATTGTTTCCGGTGCATCATATGCAGTAAACCTAAGCTCAGCAGCAACGTTGATTTCCGGACTCAATACATTTACCGCAACCATCAAAAATGTGAATGGCTCATTGACCGACGCTGATGCGTCTGATGATAGTAAGACTATTATGTTTACACCCATCACAGCCGGTACCGATAAACTTGTCATTGGTGAAGAAGCCACAGGAACTTGGTGTCAATGGTGTCCGAGAGGGGCTGTAGCCTTACGAAATATGGATGCAAAGTATTATGGTTTTTTTCAGGGAATTGCAGTTCACAATGGGGATCCGATGACAGTTCCAAAATATGATTCAGGTATTGGTACAAAAATTACGGGGTACCCTAGCGGACTTGTTGATCGCTTACCAAAGATTGATCCATCAGATTTTGAAACAGATTTTTTAACGCGTGTTATACTGACTCCATTAGCAAAAATTGAAAATGGTGCAAACTATAATGCCGGCAACGGACAATTAGATGTTTCACTAAAGACAACCTTTAAAGCTGCAGCCAGCGGTAATTATAAAGTGCTTTGTGTATTAATTGAAGACAGCGTAAAAGGAACAGGCTCAGGATATAACCAGTCGAATGCGTATGCGGGCGGTGCAAATGGTGTAATGGGAGGATTTGAAACTTTACCTTCTTCCGTACCTGCTTCACAAATGACCTACGACCATGTGGCACGTGCTATTGCACCTGATTTTTTTGGAATCCCAAATGCATATCCTTCTTCCGTTACAATGGGTAGCAGCTTCATCCATAATTTCTCGTTTAATGTTTCAACCTGGAATAAAAACAGAATGCATATTATAGGAATGATACTCGCTCCTGATGGTAAAATAGAAAATGCTTCTTCCACAACAATTGATCAAGCTGTTTTGAATGGTTTTGTATTGAACGCACATGATATTGCCTCGAAACCAAATATCCTTTCCTTGTATCCAAACCCAACAAATGATGTGGCGACCTTACTTATCAATTTGCAAAAGAATGAAAAAGCCATAATTACAATTTGCGATATGAATGGAAGAATATTAATGCAACATAATGCAGATTTAGTAAGCGGAAGTAATTCAATTCCAGTTTCATTAGCAGCATTGGCAGCCGGAAATTATATAGTGACTGTGATCATTAATAATGATGTGTACGCTGTTCAGGCAACAAAGAAATAGCATGTTCGATTGCCGGTATTCGATGTCCGATTTTTGGTCACTTGTTTGAGACTTGACATTTTATTTATTATTTTCAAGAAGTTTTCGGAGTGTGTATGTTAGTGAGCCCTGAAAGGGCGGCATATGCCAACGCAGGATGCAGTTCTGCGATAATGACACAGGATGTAGACCTGCGATACTAACACAGCATGCAGTCCTGCGATACGGAATATTTGGTAGGAAACTGAATTAGAAACCATAATTCACAGAAAGCCTGTTCAAAGGATTCCAATAAACTAGGTTGGTAAGTGCGTGATTTGTTGAGTAGCTCATTTCTGCTCCCAACTCATAGGAGATTGAAAAAGATTTATATATTCTTTTATTGAATCCAATTGATGGGTTGAACCCAAGATAATAGCAAGTTATATTTTTACTGTAATCTTCAAACGTATAACCCCAAGCCCAGTTTTCATATTTTCCTTTTTCGTAAATATGTTTAAAGCTATGTGTCAAGTCAAGCCCAATATAAAATTTGCTTTTCTTTTGTGGAGTGAAAAAATAATTTAGGCCGGTATTTAATTTGAGCTGAGTAAATCTTCCAGTATAATCTTTTGAAACTTCCCCGCAATCTCGGCAATCGGTATTTTGGCTTTCAATAATTTTTTCTTTTTCAAAAGTCAACGAAGTGCGCATTGAAACTCTTTTTGAAAAGGATCTTGAATAATATATTATAGGAAGTGCAAATGAACTTGCTCTCCTCGTATGCATGTGCGTAATGTATATCTCAGAATTATCAAACAACAATTGATTCATTAACGCAGAAGAAGATAAGGTTGATAATCCATTGATTGAAACAGTCGGCATACCTATTCCAATTTCATTCTTCTGTGCAAAGAGAATAGAATTTGCAAATAGCAGCAGAACACTCAGTGAAAATTTTATTTTCATATTTAAAAGTAACCTTTACTTCTTGAAGATAAAAAATTATTCCAAACTAATCTTTTCATCGCCTTCCTGATAAGGTAAATACGTAATGATGAATTGAAACATCTCATCTGTTGTGCGCATACTGCCGTTATTGTCTCTCACTACTTTCGGCGGATGATTGGGATTGTAAGGATTCTCATCTGTGTTATCATAAACACCTTCAATATAAATGGTAGAACCGGCAGGAATCTTCAACATTTTCTTAAACGTATAAAAATTTTGCCAATTAAAATTCCAATGCGGAATTCTGATTAGTCGTATTGTGTCCTTCTCGGGTGTTAACGCGTAAGCCCAAAAACTTTTGCCTAATAAATGCATATGAGGATTGATCGTCAGTATAGAAATATCTTTCGGAACGGTGTATGAACTTCTATATGTTGAAATTTTATTTGGCTGAATAATCAATGCAGGTGTTACAGGTGCAACGCCTAACGTGCCTAACTGAAATTCCTGTAAAGGCCGCTTCGGAATTGACTTTGTATAAAAAATATTGATGTATGAACTATCCCAACTGTTATCGACAGTTGGTCCGTAATGGATATCATTTAGCAGAAACGCATTCTTGCGATTTACTTTCCAACCACCAATGCCTTCAGGATATTTTTGTGCAATCACACCCGGCAAATAATTGACAACAGACCGTACTAATGTTGGATAGCTATCATCATCCTGAAGCAATCCTATTTTTTTATAGACCAAGCGAATGGTGCTGTCCCAAACCAGATTGTCGACCAAACTGCCATCGTAAATATTTTTCTTTTTGTCAAAATCAAACCGAACCATATCACCATTCACATGATGAACCACCTTGCTGTTCCCCGGTACAAATTCGACTGTTGAAATAAATGTATCTTGAGGAACTTCAAATGGAACCTTCACCACGAAAAATTGATCGGCATAATCACCGTTTATTTTTATTGGCTTTACAGGAATATGCAAATCAGGTTTGCCTAACATAGAGCCTTCAGGAAATAGAGGCGGAGCAGCAATGGCATGTGTGCTATCGTTCGGGCAATTGTTTTTTACCCATGTTTCTATCAAATCAATTTCATCATCGGATAGAAAATTTTCTTTAACAAAGTTTGTGTAATGGGGATCTGCAGGCCAAGGCGGCATCAATTTATTTTTAATTGTATACAGAATTTTGGCGGCATTTATTTTTACATCTTCATACGTCAATAAACTGAAATGCCCTATTTGGTTTGGTCTATGACAAGGCGAACAGCTTCTGTAAATAATGGGTGCGATATCATAGGCGAAGTCGGGGCTTTCATTTTTGCCTTTACAGGAAATAAGAAAAATAATGCATAAAAATATCCCGGCTATTCTATTCATCACCTTCTCTTTTTAATGGGGTATTCAGCGATTTGTCTTTTCGGTGTACGATTATACTCGCATTTAATTCGAACCCAATGAGTAATATCTGTGCCATAAAATTGACCCATACCAAAAAGATAATCAAGGTTCCGATAGAGCCGTAAATCTTATTGTAATTGACTAAATTATTGACGGCATAAAAAAAGATAGCCGTCAGTAACACAATTAAAAAGGTAGCAATCACTGAGCCTGGGCTAAACAATTTCCATTTGGTTACTGTTGCTGTTCCAAACTTATAGGTGAAGGAAACGGTAATGAAACAAACGCCAATAATGAGTGTATAGGCAATTAATTTTATTGCAAAAAGACTTTGTAAAAAATTGATCCCTAATCCACTTGAAACCCAAGCCTGAAAAATCATGAAAGATAAGGTGAGAAAAATCCCAAAGATTAATAGTAATGTCAACAGCATGGCTATGCCACGTTGTTTAAACGGGTTTCGTTTTCTAAAACCCGGCATTTGTTTTTCAAAACTATTCATTAAACCCATCATACCATTGGATGAATAGAACATGGTCAGCAATACAGAAAATGAAAGCAACACCGTTTTCTTATGTGTAATAAAGTCACGAATGATTTTTGAAATACTCTGCTGCATTTTTTGTCCTGGAGAAATTAAAACCAACATATCGTTGATCATCTTTATAATTTTACCTTCGGGCAAAGGCAAATAAGGAACCAATGTAAAGAAAAATAAAAGCAATGGCGGCATGGCCATTAGAAATGAAAATGAAACTGCATTTGCTCTTCCATTAAACCTGTTTGAAAAAATTTGTTTTCGGAAAAAATTCAATGAATCAAATAATGAAACACCTTCGAAACCGGGTAAAACAATTCGCTTCAGCCAAACAATGATGGCCTGCATAGGACGTGAACGGATGATATAGTATTGGAAGCGGGTCAATGCAAGGATTTAGTCGTTAGTATTTAGTAGTTAGAAGTTAGAAGGTGTGTCCTAAAATCATATTCTTGTTTGAAAGAAAAATTAATTTGCTAATATAATTTAAAATAATCGGCATTACATTTTATAAAACAAGAAAATCAAATTTCTACAGCCTCTTACTTTTGCTGCATAATGTATTCTCTAAATACTAACTACTTAATCCCTCGTTGATTCAACGCAGCCTGATATTTCTTCGCGTTTAACTGATGCTCGGCATATGTGGCGGCAAAATTTGAATAGCCTTTAAAATCTTCGCGCGCACAAAAATATAAGTAATCAGTTTGTGGTGCATCAAGTGTAGCATCTATAGTACTTGTATTGGGCGTACAAATTGGCCCCGGTGGTAAACCTGTATTTTTATAGGTGTTGTATGACGATTGTATTTGTGTATGAATCGTCAACACTCGTTTAATTGTAAAATCATTCAATGCAAATTTCAATGTTGGGTCGGCTTGCAATGGCATGCCTTTTTTTATTCTGTTTAAATAAGTACTTGCAATTTTTGGCTTGTCTTCCTGCATGTTTGTTTCTTCTTCTACGATAGAAGCCAATGCAATCACTTGTGGAATGGTGAGATTTAATTTCTTTGCTTTTTCTTTCCTGTCATTCGTCCAAAATTTAGAATAGTTTTTTGCAATTTTTTCAACTGCACTTTTTGCATTTGTATTCCAATAAAACTGATAGGTATCCGGAAGAATAATCGTTTGAATTTGATTGCTATCAATATCATATTGATTCAGAAAAGATGTGTCTGTAAATAACTTACTCATTTCATTGCTGTCGGCTTCTAGGTTTA
>JANNYV010000098.1:0-4823 GCA_031410275.1 Bacteroidota bacterium | reverse complement strand
GATGAAAGTTTTACCGATGATAATAATATCACCTTCGGTCCGTATAAAATGGATATTTCAAAAAATGAAAAATCGGTTCTATTTACTTACAGGCTAAAACCTGAAAATAAAAATGACAGGTTGAGTAACGATAAAATAGGGATGCATGTGTTTGACCAAAATATGAATAAAGTGTGGGGTGGCGAAATGCGGATGCCTTATACCGAAGCGAAGATGGATAATATGTCATTCATCATTTCTGATGACGGAAAAGTATATCTTCTCGCCAAAGTATATGAAGGTGATACACCGCGTGAAAAACGTGATAAAAAAATTCCAAATTATCATTTAGAATTATTGATTTTTGAGAAAGACAAAACCACACCCGATATAGTACAAATCAAATTAAATAATTTGGTGCCTAAATCAGCCTATTTATTTGAAACCGAAAAAGGTGAAATTTTGCTTGGGGGTTTTTATGCGAAATCACTCATCAAACCAACAGACGGAGCCTTTGTATTGCAATTAGACAAGGCGACTAGAACTACCAGTATTTTAAACGGCGGTCTGTTTGAAATTCCCTCTGCTTTAATCAAAGCATTTTCTTCTGACAGGGAAGTTCGTCGTATGGAACGAAAAGAAAATAAAGATGATGAAGGCGACATTGGTGTCGATAATTTAATTATCCGTTCTATTTATGTTATTGATGACGGCACTATCATGCTTACTGCAGAGCAATATAAAGTGGTAGTAACACGAACAACTTCAAGAATGGGTTCAGGTATTTCTGCCATGATGAGTACCAATTATACCTATGATACCTATGCCGATGACATTTATGTAATCAGCGCGACGCCTGACGGAAAAAGCTGGGTGCGAAAGGTTCCTAAAACACAACATAGTAATGATGCTACCGGGCCTGAGCTATCATTCAATTCAATTTTCGCAAAAAATAATTTATTTCTATTTTATACCGACAACAAAAAGAATTTGGATTTGGAAAAAGATGAAGCACCCAAAAAACATGAACAAGGAAAAGGCGGATATTTAGCCTGTGTGTCTTTTGATAAAAATGGTGATATGAAAAAACATCTGTTGGGCGAGATCGATGATTTTGAAACCAACTTTTATATCCGTCGTTTTGTAGAAGGAGATTATGACAATATTCTTTACACCGCACGAAAACATAGAAAGAACAGTTTGATTTCTATTAGTGTAAAATAAAAGTGCTTGCATATTTACTTCACACCAATTAGCTTTGTGTGATAAAAAAAATAAAATATGAAAATTGCAAACTTAATTATCAGTTCATTGGTGGGCCTACTTTTTGTTGTGTTCGGTGTCAACCATTTTTTTAATTTCATTCCAATGCCACCTATGTCAGGTGATACCGGCACTTGGATAGGCATTTTAGTGACAAGCAAATTTATGACCATTGTAAAAATCATGGAAATTGTTTTTGGATTAATGCTACTAGTTAATTTCAAACGTGCATTGGCTTGGTTTTTAATCTTACCTATTATCGTTTGTATCGCCATGTTTGAAGTATTGATTGCAAAGCAACCTGGCATTGGTCTTGTTCTATTAGCCATTAATTTCTTTATGATTTATATGAATAGGGAATCTTACAAAGGAATGTGGGGTTAATGATGAGAGATGTCAGAAGTTAGATGTCAGAGGATTTGTTTCTCTTTTGAAATTTCTTTCTTCGGATTTTGTTCTTAGAATTTTGAATTTTATCCCCAATTTCATCTTTCGAATTTCGTTCTTCAAATTTTGTATTTATTTAAAAGGTTCTGCCCTATTTTTGCGCTTCAATTTACACTATATGCAGGAAGCTACCCTCGAACAAGCACAGAAATTAGGTTTAAGTGAACAAGAATTTGAAGCAATTAAAAAGGTATTAGGACGCACACCCAATTTCACTGAAACTGCTGTATACAGCGTTATGTGGAGCGAACATTGCAGTTACAAAAATTCTATTAAGTGGCTCAAGACCTTACCCAAAGATGGTTCAAAAGTGCTAGCCAAGGCCGGTGAAGAAAACGCAGGATTAATTGATATTGGTGATGGATGGGCCTGTAGTTTTAAAATAGAATCACATAATCATCCTTCTGCGATTGAACCTTTTCAAGGAGCAGCAACCGGAGTTGGCGGTATTCATCGCGATATTTTTACCATGGGCGCAAGACCGATTGCGACCTTAAACTCATTACGCTTCGGGAATATAAAAGATGATAAAACAAAACACTTGTTGAAAGGTGTGGTAAAAGGTATTAGTCATTACGGAAATTGCTTTGGTGTTCCCACCGTTGCAGGAGAAGTTTATTTCGAAGATTGTTACAGTACAAATCCATTGGTGAATGCAATGAGTGTTGGTGTGATGAAAACCGGCAAGACAATTTCTGCCACATCATACGGTGAAGGCAATCCTGTTTTTATTGTCGGAAGCGACACCGGAAAAGATGGAATTGGCGGTGCCAGTTTTGCGAGTGCCGACATCACCGAAGACAGCGCTAAAGATTTACCGGCAGTACAAGTCGGCGACCCTTTTCAGGAAAAAAAATTATTGGAAGCCTGTATGGAATTAGTTGAGACCGATGCCATCATAGGGATGCAAGATATGGGCGCAGCGGGCATTGCATGCAGCACTTCTGAAATGAGTGCGAAAGGTGAACATGGTATGATTATTCATTTAGATAAAGTTCCTACCCGTCAAAAAAATATGAAGGCTTGGGAAATGTTGCTCAGTGAAAGTCAGGAACGTATGTTGATAGTCGTAAAAAAAGGACATGAAAAAATAGTGACCGATATTTTTGATAAATGGGATATTCATTGTGAAGAAATTGGTGAAGTGACCAAAGATCCAATGTTGAAATTTTATATGCAAGATGAATTGGTCGCTGAAATTCCGGCAGAGAGTTTAGTGTTGGGAGGTGGCGCGCCGGTTTATGAAAGAGAATATACTGAACCAACTTATTTTGCAATTAGAGATCAATTTTCTATTGATTCAGTTTCGGTTCCAACAGATTTAAAATCAGTTGCAGAAAAACTCATTACATTACCCAATATTGCAAGCAAACGTTGGGTATATAATCAATATGATAGTATGGTCGGCACCGCCAACACCAGCACCAATGCACCTAGTGATGCAGCGGTCGTATGGGTAAAAGAAACACAAAAAGGAATTGCCTGTACAGTCGATTGCAATGCTCGTTATGTACATGCAAATCCAAAAGTGGGTTGCATGATAGCCGTTTTTGAAGCAGCCAGAAATATTATTTGCAGCGGCGCTACACCGAGTGCGATTACTAATTGTTTAAATTTCGGAAACCCTTATAATCCGGAAGTGTATTATCAGTTTGTGTATGCCCTGAAAGGCATGACTGAAGCTTGTCTGAAATTAGATACACCCGTTACCGGTGGCAATGTAAGTTTCTATAATCAATCACCTGACGGGGCTGTATACCCCACGCCAACAATAGGCATGGTGGGCATTGTAGAAGATATTACAAAACGCATGACCATGGATTTTAAACAGGAAGGTGATGTGATATACATGATAGGAAAAAGCAAAAATGATTTAGGAAGCAGTGAGTATTTACATAAACTAGTTGGAATAGAATTATCACCGGCTCCTTATTTCGATATGGAAGAAGAATACCTTGTTCAACAAACGGTATTAAAATTAATTCACGCTCAACTCATTCAATCAGCGCATGATGTGGCTGATGGAGGCTTATTTACTGCCTTGATTGAAAGTGCAAAACAACGCAACAAAGGATTTACTATTTCATTATCGAATGAAATCCGCACCGATGCATTTCTGTTTGGTGAGGCACAAAGCAGAATAGTAGTGAGTGTGAAAAAAGAAAATTGTATTGCGTTTGAAAATATGCTTGCTGCTTGTCCTTACGAAAAATTAGGCGAAGTGATTGCTTCGGATATTTTAATTGGCGATGAAAATTGGGGGCCTATTAATTCCTGGAAAACATTGTATGATGAAGCTTTGGAGAAAATACTAGAAGCGTAGAACTGCTATCCCTTGTTAAAGCATCGTACAGAATCACGGGGCTTCTTCTTGTAGTTATTTTTTTTATGGGGGTCAGCTGCTGTTCTCTTTTCATCTGTGGTGGCGATGGCACCGTTCAGCATCAGAAAGTTCTTCATCTGGCGATGCCGCATAGGCACACTTTAACAAGTAATACGCCAGTCAATCATTGTTAATTCTTTAGTCGCTAAAAGCGACAACATATTGCTCCGAAACGAAGACGTTTCGAAGAACCTTCTAATAAAGGTCATCTAAAAAAAACGTGGCTTTCTTCATTCTCTCCACTTCATTCCCACTCACAATACAATAAGGCAAACCGGTTTTCAACACAATTGCTTTATAAAGCTCAAAAAAATATTCACGCAGTTTCGGTTCCGGATGTTCACGTAAAGGATCTTCCTTCCATGGAAAGTCGGGTGATGTAATAATGTATGCATCCTGTTTTTGTTTGGCAATTTTATGTAAAATAAACGAATCGCATCGTCCATATTTATAGTCACTCCAAACTTTTATGACATGCAAATCTGTATCACAAAATAAAAATTGATTGGCTGCTGTTCCAATCTTTTTTTCTAATGCTAATTGTCCTTTTGCTATTTCAAGCAAATTAGTTTCAACATAGTCTCTTCCCAATGTTTCAAGATATTCTCTGGCAAATTCTTTTACCCAACTTGTTTTATAGTGCATCGCTAAGTGTTCGCACAAAGTTGACTTGCCGGTACTCTCACCACCGATTATGACTATTTTTTTTATGTTCCTCATTCGCTGCCCTTAGAAGAATATTTCTCTTTAT
>JANNYV010000097.1:0-6764 GCA_031410275.1 Bacteroidota bacterium | reverse complement strand
GGGTTTTAGCACATATTGATATATTTCTCCTAAGCCAGTTGTAACAGGTGCTAATTCGGGCGAGCCAACACCTTTTGGGATTTGCGCTTCAGCTAGTTTCAATCGCTCTGTTACCTGTTGCCTTGCCCAATAAATATCTATATCATTATCAAACACAATCGTAATCAATGAAAGCCCGAAACGTGAAAAGCTTCTAATCTCTTTTAGTCCGGGTATATTACTATTAGCTTGTTCAATCGGAAAGGTAATTAATCTTTCAACGTCTGGCGCACCCAACGAGGGTGTTATTGTAATTACCTGTACTTGATTGTCAGTAATATCAGGCACAGCGTCAATAGGCAGTTTTGTAATTTGGTAAATGCCGTAACCAATAAGGGCTATTGTAAAAAGTCCTATAAGAAGTTTGTTCTTAATAGAGAACGCAATTATTTTATTGAGCATACTATTTAATTAAAATGATGAGATCCGATACTTTTTATCGAAGCGGAATGTTCTATAAAACCGATAGAATTTTGCAAGAAATGCAAAGAGTTATTCTACTCATAAAATAAGTAGAATTTGAATTCAATTAAACAATAGGAGGACCTCGATAGGAGGAAGATATGAAATACTTATCAGGAGGAGGCGATTCATCAACCTCTAAAAATACTTTACGAACTATCGTATAGCCATGAATTGATTTCTCAAAATCAAATGGAGTCTTACAGTTGACGAATTCAAAATCTAAATGGGTATCATAACTAATTTGCGAAAGTGTGAAACTATCATCAAGATGCCCGAATGACAAAATATGCTTATGATGATCAGCATTCTCATCATGACCATTGCTATCGTGATGATGGTGTGAAGTAGTTACAATTTCGTGGTGATGGTGTGGAATAAGATTATGTCCAAGTAAACAAATACTTGAAACAATAATAAATATTTTAGCAAAAAATAACCTCACCGCGTAAAAATAGTAATTTCTTAGTAAAACTGATAAGAATATTCATAACCACTTCGATTTAACAGCATACTTTCCATCCTCCAAAAATAGCATTTGTCATTTTTTGTTTTTTATTTATGAACGAATTTATTTTTTCTTTTTCTTTGATGCTTTAGCGATACTATTAAATTCCACGCATAAATTTATCCAATAGTCAAATTCCTTTTTTGATTTCAATCCTTCTTCACTAACAAAAACATAGCCTTTCATTGGTTTGCCGGTGAAAACCATTTCCCGGCAACCATTTTTGTGCAATGCTTCTTCATATATATCAGGGTTTATTCGACACATTATTTCCTCCTTTACAACGCCAACACACATTTTGTTGTTGAGCATAAAACAGACACCGCCAAACATAAATTTTTCAGTTACATTCTCAATCTCTGCAATAGCTTCTCTTATTTTATCTGCAAGTTTTTCGTTGTAAGCCATGCGTAAATTTAGTTTATTTCGGAATAATATTCAAGTCTTGCAAATAATTTCCTTATGTCTATTTCCGATTACTTTCTTATCAAGAGTCCGTGAAGGAGCTTAGCAAACAAACACAATTTGACAATGTTGAATTCGCTGTTTCACTTTTACTCTTGATCTATTTTCAGCATACAATTTCAATTAATGTAATACTTCGCAATAAAAGCCACTGACATTTATCACTTCAATTATTTTTTCATCTGAAATGTCGACTCCTTGTACTCTTAAAATTCTGTCACAATCTTCTAAATCAAAATTACTTTCTGATAAAGGAAATGTTTGTGACAACAATTCCAAAAGTAGTGCAGCATGTGATGGCTGCTCAACTGATGTTTTGAAAACTTGTACCATACTGCAATACGCTACTTCGCTAATTTCATTCTCTTATGATAAAGCATATACGAAATTATTAAAAACGCAATAGGAAGTAGCATAAAAAATATACCCGGTTTAAAACCATCCGTTGCAATCTGCGAATAGGTTGCGCCAATTAAATCAAAGGCCAAACCAGCATAGGCCCATTCTTTTATACGCGGATAACCGGGAATGATAATGGCTATACTGCCCAACACTTTGGCCACACCAATAAAGGGAATAAAGTAATTAGGATAACCCAAATGATTCATAAATGTGATTGCATCTTGAATCATCAGAATATCCGGAATGGACGTTAGGAACATAAATGCCGAAAAAATTCCGGTAATGATCCAATAAAATGTGGTTGTTTTTTTGGTAGACATGCCTACCTTTTCTTCTTGTATCATAATTAATTTATTGATGTTGTTTTTTATCAAAATGAAGCAGCCAATGATTTCCAAAATTATCAGTTAAATCGCCGAACAAGGCGCCCCAAAAACTAAGTTCCAAAGGATGATCCGCTCTGCCACCGGTTGATAGGTTTTGATAATACAATTTTATTTCTTCTTCATTGCTGCAATTGAGCATGAGTGAAACTGCATTTCCTTTTGTCAGACCATAGTCACCAATCATATCAGAGCCAAGTAGCAGCAAGGCATCTTTTGCGAGAGTGGCATGCAATATATTATCTTGCATATGCTTGGGCATTTTCCCTGCCAAAGGAGATTCGGCAATAGTTTGAAAGTTGAGTTCACCACCTATACATTCTTGATAGAAGGTCATGGCTTCGCGGCAATTGCCGTTAAATGTTAAATACGAATTGATTTGTGTCATACAATAAATTTATGCATTCAGTAATGTTGCAATATCAAATTTTTTCATTTTCAAAAATGCTTGCACAACGCGTTGAGAGCGTTCAGGGTCGCTCATGAGTGAACCCAAAATACTTGGAACAATTTGCCATGATACACCATACTTATCTTTCAACCAACCGCATTGGCTTTCGCTTCCGCCTTCTGTGAGTTTGTTCCAATGATGATCTATTTCTTCTTGTGTTTCGCAATTCACCACAAAGGAAACCGATTCATTAAATTTGAAAGTTGGACCACCGTTTAAACCCATAAATTTTGTTCCTCTCAATTCGAATATGACAACGATCGGGTTTTCTGAAATTATTTTTGAGTCTGCAAATACAGAGCAATAAAAATCGGCAGCAGCTTTGGCTTCTGTATCGAACCATAAGCAAGGGTAAATTTGATTTGTCATTTGTTTATTTTTTTATTTTATAATTATATTAGTTGCGAAAAATAATCAATCGGGCGAGCGTGAGGGATAGTAGTGGAAAGCCTTTTTGCTTCACGCCGGCAGGGTTATAACCACTTGTAAATTTAACCCTGCCGCCGTTAAGCAAAAAGATTGCAACGGATAGCCCGACCCCGAAGCAGTTCCGTTGGCAAATTTGTCAAATCTTAATCAACAGAAAAATTTTCTTTGCCAACGGGGCGCTTCGGGGACACGCCCAACATTTATTTATCTTCTAAGGCTCATTGTGTGCTTCTGTATATTTTTTAAAGCTATTTAAAAATGATTGCCATCCCATTTGTTGTAACTCGAATGGGTTTTCATTTTCGGGATCAAATGCTTCTACCACCTTGGTTGCATTCCCTTCGGTAGTAAATGTTACGCTCACCTTTCTTCCATCTTCTAATGTATACGCTATATGCTCGTTTATTTTTACTTCGTCATAAATTCCTATAAAATCGAAACCCATGCTTCCGTCTTTGGCTTCCATTCTGCAACGAAATTGACCACCTACTTTCAAATTATTTTCGGCATGCGGTGTATGCCAATCGTTGGAGGCATTATTCCATTGCGTGATATGATGTGGTGAGGTCCAGCATTCCCAAACTTTTTCTACCGGAGCGTTAACTGTTGATTCAACAGTGATTGTTGTTGTTATAGTTCCCATTTTTTATTTTTTTATCCTCTACAACTAGGCGTGCAAGAGTGTTATGAATGATGATGTATAAATATGATAGTGCAAATATGCGGTGTTATTTTGAAATCAGAAAGTGCAAAAACGACAATTCAGCGGGTTGATTGCGACAAGTATACTTCTTATATTTGTTGCATGAAACATGTATCCATTCTTATACCCGAAACGGCGGTGATAGAAGCCATTGCCGATCCGCATTATATGTTCAAAGCGGTGAATCAGTTTTTAGTATCCTCTGGGAAAACAGCATTATTTAATGTAGAGTTGGTTGCGTTGACGAAGGATGTCAAGTTAGAAAACAGTTTGTATACTGTGCATGCCGAAAAATTATTGACCGAAGTAAAGAAAACAGATTTAATATGCATTCCGGCATTGAGTGGCGATATGGCAACAGCATTAAAGCTGAATAGAAATTTTATTCCGTGGATAGTGGCGCAATATCAGCAAGGTGCCGAGGTGGCATCGCTATGTATTGGTTCTTTTTTATTGGCATCGACCGGATTATTGAATGGGAAAAAATGTTCTTCGCATTGGAATTCAGCCAACGAATTCAGGGCTATGTTTCCGGAGGTTGAATTGGTAGATGGGAGTATTATTACAGAAGAGCAGGGAATTTATTCGAGTGGTGGTGCGAATTCGTATTGGAGTTTGTTGTTGTATTTGGTAGAGAAATATACGGACAGAGATACGGCCATATTAGCGTCTAAATTTTTTGCGGTAGATATAGACCGCGATAGTCAAGCAGCTTTTATGATGTTTGAAGGGCAGAAAAATCATGATGATGTTGAGATTTTGAATGCGCAATTATTTATCGAAGCCAATTATCAAACTAAACTAACAGTTGATGAATTGGCTGCGAAATTTTCTTTAGGCCGACGAAGTTTTGAGCGAAGATTTAAGAGGGCAACGAATAATACAGTGGTAGAATATATGCAACGGGTAAAGATTGAAGCAGCCAAACGAAGTTTTGAGTCGAGCCGGAAAAATATTAATGAAGTTATGTTTGATGTTGGCTATACAGATACGAAGGCATTCAGAACACTCTTCAAAAAAATTACGGGGCTTACACCTATTGAATACCGGAATAAATATAGTAAGTCGTAAGTCATAAGTCGTAAGTCATAAGTGCGAAAGGCATAAGGTTTGATGTATGTCTTTCCGACTGAAGTAGCTAATACGAACTACTTGACATGCGATTTCAGATAATATGTTTGTTAGACACTTGTCATCGAAATATCATATCTGTTTATGAATTTCAAATCAAAAAGGAAAATCGGTTATATTTACAAGAAACTTTATTGCTAAATTTTACGAACGAATGAAAATCGCCAACATCTTTACAAGGAGCAAAGTCATAAGTATGCTTTGTTTTATTTGTTTGTTTTCTACAGGCTATTCCCAAACCGGTTCGACAGTATTAATTACTGTCAGCAATCTTGTGCAAACCAATGCAAATACATTTGAGTATGAAGTTTTTGCGACGAACAATGGGCCTACCAATTATGCCATCCGGGGATATTCATGGGGATTGAATATGAAGCCATGTGTAGCGAATGGAGGAATTATTACACACTCTTTTTTAGGTAGAGATGCTTCATTAGCTGCTCTCCCTCCGGTGAACTCGGTATATACTGCAGTTAGTTATCATTTAAGAGGAACGACAGTAAATGCTGCGCCCGGGAATGAAGTGACCATGGTGCCGGGTGTACCATACAGACTGGCAACAATGCGTGTGCATACAACAGCAGTTTCATGGCCTCCAAACTTCAATCCATTTACTCCGGGCTCTCCTTTTCAAGCTATACAAGTAATGACGGCTGCGGGTAGAACACAATGTATAGTTTCTGCCATTTCAATTCCAACAGGAAATGTTTTTGTTATTGATGGTCTTGCCAATTCGCCTACTGTTAATTCAATTGAAGGATTGACTGCCGTGATGATACCTGACCCAATCGGCAGTAATCCATTTATTTTAAATTGCCCTGTTTGCCCGGCTACGCCATCAGTTGTTGCCTGTAACTCGTATACATGGCCTGTGAATGGCCAAATTTATACCAACAGCGGCACCTATATACAAACATACAATATTGCAGGAGCATGTGACAGTACTTTGCTGATACAAGTTACTATTCATCACAGCACATCGTCTTTGATTACACAAACAGCATGTGATTCACTGACGGCCGGTGCTCAAACCTATACAGTCAGCGGAACCTATACACAAACACTCACCAATGCTGCAGGGTGTGATAGTAATATGACACTTAGTATTACAATTAAACATGCATCATCATCTATCATTAATCAAACCACATGCGATTCACTCACGTTGAACGGGCAGACTTATACCAATAGCGGAACATATACACAAACATTGACAAATGCGGCGGGTTGTGATAGCACGATTACACTGAATGCGATTATTAAGCATAGCTCTGCAACTATTCTCAATCAAACAACTTGTGATTCACTTTCGTTGAATGGACTAACCTATACTGTCACCGGCACATTTATACAAACATTTACAAATGCCGCCGGCTGTGACAGTACGCTTACTTTGCATGCCATTATAAAACATAGTTCTGCTTCAATCAACAATCAAACTGTTTGTGATTCACTTCTATTGAACGGGCAAACCTATACCCTTAGCGGAACGTATACACAAACATTTACAAATGCTTCCGGATGTGATAGCACAGTTACATTACATGCCATCATAAAACATGCTACAACGTTAAACATGAATCAAACTGTTTGTGATTCGCTGATGTTAAACGGACAAACATATACTGTGAGCGGAATCTACATACAAACATTTACAAATGCTGCCGGCTGCGATAGTATCGTCACAATAAATGCAGTGATTCATCACACTACATCTTCATCCGCTAATCAAACTGTTTGTGATTCGCTGATGTTAAACGGCCAAACATATACTGTGAGCGGAATCTACAC
>JANNYV010000096.1:0-1988 GCA_031410275.1 Bacteroidota bacterium | reverse complement strand
CTTTTGAGTACAGAAAGTGGATTATTGCATTGTTTACGATAACTTGGTATTGGATTATTGGGAAATTCTTGATGTAAGCAATTCATTATAGCAACTTTTCCTCCTTCTTGGTATTTAAATATCAACAAAGATTTAAACTTTCTGATATAGCACTTGAAGCATTAATAAAATTTTTACATATTATTCTTATACGCTCCAACAAACTTCAATTTGAAAATTTTCCTACATCACTATATAAAGCAAAAAAATTGTTAAAAATTTTTCAGCCAAAAATGCAATTGGCTGTATGTACTGATTGCCACAAATTACATAATGCTACAAATATCACTAAATACAAAGAAGGAGGAAAAGTTGCTATAATGAATTGCTTACATCAAGAATTTCCCAATAATCCAATACCAAGTTATCGTAAACAATGCAATAATCCACTTTCTGTACTCAAAAGAAATAAAGGTGAAACAATTGCTGTACCTCGTATACTTTATCCTAAACCAAGTATTCGTCAGCAATTGAGCATGTTATATCAACGACCTGGTTTTGAGAATATGTTAAAATTATCGGGAGTTCAAAGAGAAGATTATAATAATACATATTCAGATATTTATGATGGTAAAGTTTGGAAAACCTTTCCATTTAATGGTAGCACATTTTTTACAACAGAAACTGCTACAACCCACCTAGACCTTCTCATTAATCTTGATTGGTTTCAGCCATTCACATATACTCAACATAGTACTGGTGCTATATATGCGTCAATCTGTAATCTTCCAAGATCGGAAAGGAACAAACCAGAAAATATCATATATTTAAGTTTTTTATCGGGACCAAAGGAGGTAGGTTTGGAACGTATAAATCATTATCTAGCCCTTATTGTGGATGAGTTTCTAGAACTATGGAAAGGTTGGAGAATTCCAAAAACCCACAAGTGTCCTGAAGGCTTAGACATAAAAGTTGCATTGATCATTGGATCATCAGATACACCCGCCACGCGAAAGTTATTTGGTCATGGATCTGCAGTGATGAAATGTTATAGATGTGAAAAACGCAGCACCTATAGTGATGAATATAAAAAAACCCATTACGGAGGAATGGAAAATTATGATGAATGGGTAACAAATCCTGCAGATGCCTTATTACATAGAAAATATGCTCAAGAATGGATGGAATGCAATTCAAAGAGCTCTAGAGAAAATCATTTCAAAGAGCATGGCGTGCGTTGGAGTGAACTGCTTCGCTTACCATATATGGATCCTATACGATTTGCTGTAATTGATCCTATGCATTGCCTATTTCTTGGTGTTGCGAAATGGATAATTAAATCCATCTTTATAAATCAAAGAAAGTTAACTATGGAACAACTTCGCGTGGTTCAGCAAAAAATGGACCAAATTGATTTACCTTCAGATATTGGCCGGATCCCTGCAAAAATTGCAATTGGCAATGATGGCTTTTCCAATCTGACTGCAAATCAATGGAAAATATTTATTATGGTTTATTCCACAACTGTTTTATGGGATATGCTGGATAACAATGATAGAAAAATTTTAGGGCATTTTGTTCGGGCATGTAATCTTTTAGTAACGAGATTCATTACTGAAAATGATTTAAAAGAAGCACAAGAAAGATTAAAAGATATGGCTTACCTCATAAAACATGAATATGGTCCTGAATTTATAACGAGTAATGTACATCTTGCTCTTCATATCCCTGATTGCTGTCGTGATTACGGTCCTATATATAGTTTCTGGCTTTTTCCGTTTGAAAGACTTAATGGATATATAGGTATAATATTTACTTGTTTGGTTGTCCTTTTTTAAAGTATAATTTTAAAATAATGTAAAAAATTCTTTTATATTTAGGATCGTATCCTAATAGCAATCGCCAAATAGAACCCGAACTCATGAAGATCGTCCTTAAGAATGCTTTAATAGATTATCATTTAACATGTAAATGGAGTTCTGGCATTCTGGACGAATCTCTTTGCTTAC
>JANNYV010000095.1:0-12437 GCA_031410275.1 Bacteroidota bacterium | reverse complement strand
CGGGCACTACGGTTGCAGAGCCGTTTAATTTTTCTTTCTGTTTAGTTACGATTGAATCATTCGCAAGTTTAAATGTGTAATCACCTTTTTGACTTAATAAAATTCCCAAATCAAAACCTGTTTGTGCAAATACCTTAATCTTGTCAAATTCTACAGCTTTCATTTTTAATCCAATCGGAACACTTAAGTACTGCATTTTTTTATATTCTACATCAGCGCTTTTCAAATACCCAGTCGGAGGTAATTTGGTTGTATCATGAACAGCTTTAACACTGCCGCCTCTCCAATCCATACCAAGACCGGTGTAAATAGTGTATCGTTCATTCATATTATAATCGGCATTGATACCAAAGCTGAAACCTAAATTTCCTTTCCCCTTTGTAATCGCATAATTCTCAGACGAAGCGGCGGTAGGTTTAAGGTAATTAAATGTGGGTCCCACAAATAACGCAAACCGGAAAGTTCTGAAAATTTTATCAGTCTTACTTTCTTGTGCAGATACAAAGTTGAAAGAAAGAGTCAGTAAGAATAGGTTTAGGGAAATCAGTTTTTTCATTTTTTTATTTTAGAGTTAACATTTAAAGTATCATTTTTGCAAGCCATCTTTAAACAAGCAATCATGACTGCACAAAAATACTACCATATACACCCTCTGTTACTAATTGTTTGTTATTTGATAGGTTTCAGTTTCAGCGGATGCAAATCAGCGAATGACAAAAAAAATATTGATGTATCCAATATAAAATTACAAGTACATTCCATTCGATTCGATCGGGAATTATATGCCTGCGATACGACAAATTTGGAAGCATCAATCAATACCCTTGGCAATCAATACCCTGATTTTGCATCCGTCTATTACAGGGAAATAACAGGCTTCTCCCGTAACGATGACAAACAAATGTTTTTAAATTCAGTCCATCATTTTCTTACCTATAAAGATTATGTAGGCTTGTATGACACTGTTCAAAAAACATTTCCGGATGTCAAAAAAATTGATGAGGAATTAGCCACACTCTTTAAACATGTCAAGTACTATTTCCCGAATGAAAAATTAGGCGATGTGTATTATTTTATTTCCGGGTTAAATAACTGGAGTGCCGTCACAGTAGATACAGCATTAGGCATTGGCTTGGATATGTACTTGGGAAGGATGTATCCGTTTTATGCTTCAGTACAATTACCCGCGTATGAAATTGAGCATTGTGAAAAGGAATATATTCCTGTGAATGCAAGCAAAGTAATTTATGAAAATATGTTTCCATTTGATCCCGATGGGAAAAACTTACTTGACTTAATGTTGATGAAGGGGAAGCAACTTTTATTTATGGAGTACACCTTACCCGAAACAAAAGATGCCTTGCTAATTGGCTACAAACCGTCACAATTAAAATGGTGTGAAGAAAACGAAGCGCTCATCTGGAATTATTTTTCTGTACAAAAGTTATTGTACTCAACCAATTGGCAAGATGTGATGCGTTATGTAAATGATGGGCCATCTTCAACCGGTATGCCGGCCGAATCGCCAGGCAATATTGGTTCATGGATTGGTTGGCAAATCATTCGTCAATACATGAAACAACATCCTGAAAAAACTATGTTAGATATACTGAATGATAAATCTGACGGGCAAACATTCTTGAGAGAGTCAGGGTATAGACCGCGATAGCAATTTAGTTGTTAGATGTCAAGAGATTTAGATTTTATAGAGCTATGTTAATCCGGTATTGTAATAAAATAGACTAATGCAACATAGAGGCTAACAAGCATATAAGCTATGGTGCCTACCCAAAAAAGGGAATTCCGATAAGGCTTTAGATCTCTTTTACCTTTAGATTTTGTTATGATATAACTTTCGATGACATACCCAAACGAGTAAAATGCATTTGCCGCTAAACCCCACAAAAGAGTTCCAAGAAAATTAAATATTGGCGACTCCATATAGAAAAAAATACTAGGAAATAATCCTGAAAGCCCGACTAAAATATTAAACAATAATCTCTTTCTAAGCCAGAATCCGTGTGAAACCATAAGTTGCAACCCTACGAGTTCATTAGATAATTGTTCCTCTATAGTAATGGTATTCTGCATATAAAAAACATCGTCTAAATAAAATTATAAAAATCTTATGGCCCAATTTCATTCAAAATGTTAGGGCTTATTTTCTAATTCTCTAATTCTCCAATTTCCACTCTCTCAAATCAAATATTTTCCTGTATACCCTTTCTTTTCTTTTTTGAGTCCTTCTACAATTCCTTCATACAAAAGATAACCTCCGCCTTCGCCTCCTTCGGGACCAAGGTCTATGACCCAATCGGCATTCCGGATAATATCAGGATTGTGTTCAATAACAATAATCGAATGACCGTTTTCTATCAATGCTTGAAACGATTGTAATAATTTATGAATATCATGAAAATGCAAACCGGTTGTCGGCTCATCAAAAATGAATAGCATTTTTTTATTCGCAAAACTCTTATCCAAAAAAGAAGCAAGCTTCACACGTTGTGCTTCACCACCACTTAATGTATCGCTTGATTGCCCTAGTTTAATATATCCTAACCCAACATCATGCAGGCATTTTATTTTCTCTGCAATTTTCTTTTCTTCTTTAAAAAACTCAAAGGCATCATCTACACTCATATCCAATACATCGGTGATGCTTTTATTTTTATAATGCACTTCTATCACTTCTTGTTTAAAACGTTTGCCTTTACAACTCTCACAGGTTAAATGCACATCAGCCAAAAACTGCATTTCCACAACTGTTTCACCTTCACCCTTACAAGTATCACATCGTCCTCCATCAACATTAAAGGAAAAATAACCGGGTGTATAGCCACGCACTTTCGCTAAATGTTGCGCAGCATACAACGCACGTATATCATCATATGCCTTGATATAGGTGATGGGATTTGAGCGTGATGATTTTCCAATTGGATTTTGATCCACCATTTCTACTGAACTCACTGCTTGCAAATCGCCTTTCAGTTCGGCATGTTCACCGGGTTTTGAAGTAAAATCTCCTTTGGCATTTTTCATTGCCGGATATAAAATATGCTTAATTAAACTGGTCTTACCCGAGCCGCTGACACCTGTCACAACACAAAGCATATTTAATGGAAACGTTACGGTTACATCTTTCAAATTATGTTGTGTACAATTCGTTAGCGTAATTTTATTGACGACTTTGCGGTTGGGTTTTTCGATACCCACTTTTAAATCGCCGTTTAAATATTGCGCAGTTAAACTCTTTTTGTTTTTTAATATTTCTTTATAGGTTCCATGTGCAATAATTTCTCCGCCAAGATGCGATGCAAACGGACCCACATCAATTATATAATCGGCATCACGCATAATCTGATCATCATGCTCGACCACAACAACCGTATTTCCCAAATCGCGTAATCGTTTCAACACACCAATCAATCTGTTTGTATCTCTCGCATGCAAGCCAATAGATGGTTCATCTAATATATATAAACTGTCCGTTAAATTACTTCCTATCACTCTTGTCAATTGTATCCGTTGACTTTCACCGCCGCTTAAAGTGTTAGCTGTTCTATTTAAGGTTAAATAATTTAAACCAACGTCTAACAAGGTTTGCACCCGTGTTTCCAACTCAATTAAAATCCGTTTCGCAATTGTTTTATCATGTGCATTTAACTTTAAATTTTTCATCCATACGTTCAATCGTTCAACCGGCATATCAAGAAGTTCACCAATATGTGTATCATTTATTTTTACCCATAATGCATCTTTTCGAATACGTGCACCGCCACAACTGCCGCAGGGAGTCTTACCCCTATACCTCGCCTGCATCACTCTATATTGAATTTTATATAAATTTTCTTCAACCATTTTAAAGAACGCATCAATACCATATTTGCCATTCCATAGCAATGCATATTCTTCCGCGCTTAATTGACGAATGGGTTTATGAATCGGAAATTTATTTTTATGTTCATACATAAATTCCTTTTTCCATTCACTCATCTTCTCACCGTTCCAGCAAGCAACGGCACCTTCGTGAACCGATAAATTTTTATTGGGTATTACTAAGCTTGGGTCAATGCCAAGAACCTGTCCGAAACCTTCACATTCCGGGCAAGCTCCATAAGGATTATTACTCGAAAAAAAATTAGGTGTAGGTTCTTCAAACCGGATGCCATCTAGTTCAAAACGATTGCAAAAATGGACAGTCTCCTCTCCTTCAATTTCTAAATAAATATCTCCATTCGTTTCATCAAAACCTGTTTGTATACTATCTGCTACACGATGCAATTCATCTTCCTCAAATGTTTTCACAACCAATCTGTCTATAAGTATAAACAAATTCTTCATGTCTAAGGTAGGCTCCACTTCCATCAGTAAGTCTTCAATTTGTATCACATATTTTTCAGCACCATGATACAAACGGGTGAATCCCTTTTGCAATAAATCATCTAAATAATATGTTACATTCTTCTCTGCTTCCTTCGGTAATGGAATTAATATATGAACTTTTTTCCCATGCGGCAATTGAATCAAAAATTTTACCACATCTTGTACTTCATCTTTCTTTACTTCTCTTCCACTGATAGGTGAATATGTTCGCCCCGCTTTCGCAAAAAGCAATCGTAAATAATCATTCATCTCGGTCATAGAACCGACCGTTGAACGGGGAGTTCGTGCCGATACTTTTTGCTCGATAGCAATTGCAGGGCAAAGTCCATCTATCATATCCACATCAGGCTTTTGCATACTCTTCATAAACTGACGTGCATATGAACTTAAACTTTCTACATACCGCCGCTGCCCTTCGGCAAACAACGTATCCATTGTTAAGGACGATTTTCCTGAGCCACTTACACCTGTCACCACAATTAATTTATTATGTGGAAAGCGCACAGTCACATTCTTTAAATTGTGTACTCGTGCACCTTTTACCACTATATCCAAATCTTGTTTTGCCATAAAATGCGTCAGTTATTCGAGTTGTAATTTAAAAATGAGTTGTATTAAATGGCTAATTTTTTGCAGTAGGTATGAAATTTATTTAACTAATTTACATTCTTTCCGGAGCTTGCACACCCAACAAATTAAGTGCATCTGCAATCACCTGTTTCGTAAGCACACAAAGTTTCAGGCGCATATTTTTTAGCGACTCTGTTTCTGCTTTTAACACGGAATGATCGACTAGAAAACTATTAAACTCTTTTGCCACATGATATACATAATTGCAAATAACAGACGGGTTATATTCTCTGCCTGCCTGCAATATTGCATCCGGGTAATGTTCTATTAATTTCAATAATTTTTTTTCACCGGGTGTGATTGAAACATCTTTGCTATTACCAATTTTTATATCATCCGCTTTGCGGAGAATAGAGCTGATTCGTGCATGTGTATATTGCACAAAAGGTCCTGTGAATCCGTGAAAATCGATACTCTCTTCCGGATTAAAAATCATTCTCTTTTTTGGGTCCACGCGAAGCAAATAAAATTTCAAAGCACCTAGCCCTAAGGTGTCATATAAGGTTTGTAATTCGGCTTCTGTAAATCCATCCACCTTCCCAAGTTCTTCTGTATTTTTTTTAGCGATGCCAATCATTTCTGCAATCATATCATCGGCATCAACCACATTTCCTTCACGGCTTTTCATTTTACCATTGGGTAATTCAACCATGCCGTACGAAAGATGATAAATACCATCAGCACCGGGTTCTTCAAGCTTTTGTAAAATGAGTTTAAGTACCTGCATATGATAATTTTGTTCATCTCCAATGACATACACCGAGGTATCCATTTTGTAATTTGCAAATTTCAAATTGGCAGTTCCAATATCTTGTGTGATATATACAGATGTGCCGTCACCACGAAGCAATAATTTTTGATCTAAACCGTCTGCCGTTAAATCAATCCATACTGAACCATCTTCCTTTTTAAACAGTACACCTTTTTCCAATCCCTGTTCAATTATTTTTTTACCCAATAAATAGGTATTGCTTTCGTAATACAATCTGTCAAATGTAATACCGAGTCGGGTGTAGGTGATATCAAAGCCTTCGTACACCCAATCATTCATTTTTTTCCAAAGCGAAAGTGTTTCTTCATCACCGGCTTCCCATTTACGAAGCATGTCTTGTGCCTCAATGTATATTGGTGCTTTCTTTTCTGCTTCTTCCTTCGGCATCCCTTCGGAAATTAATGTTTCAATTTGAGCTTTGTATTCATCATTAAATTTTACATAATAATCACCCACTAAGTGATCCCCTTTAATGCCGGTAGATTCGGGAGTGTCCCCATTTGCAAAATGTAACCAAGCCACCATGCTTTTGCAAATATGAATACCACGATCATTAATTAAATTTGTTTTCACCACTTCATTTCCCGTGGCTTCAAGAATATTAGCCAATGAATAGCCGAGAAAATTATTTCGCAAATGTCCGAAGTGAATTGGCTTATTGGTGTTCGGTGAAGAGTATTCAACCATCACCTTTTTTTGGTTAGCCGGGAATGTTCCGAAGTCGGCATCATTCCATGTTGTATTTAAAAAATTGAGGAATACCTGATCCTTTATACTCAGATTTAAAAATCCTTTAATCACATTGAAGGCCGTAAATAAATCATTATTGTCTAAAAGAGATGCGCCAAGTTCTTCAGCAATTTCATCCGGTTTTTTACCAATCAGTTTCGCCAATGAAAAAGTCACCAATGTATAATCACCTTCAAACTCAGGTTTCGTTTCAGTGATAAGAAGCTCATCTATAGGAACAGTTTTTTTATAAATAGCTTCGATCGCCTGACTTACTTCCTTCTTTATTTCCTCTGCAAGGTTCATGTCTCAAAAATTTGCGACAAAAGTACAATATCTCAACCTTGATTTAATTTATAATATTAAAAAATGATTAGATTTGCCAACATGAAAAATTTCTTGATTGTCCTTGTATTAGCTTCTCTTCTTGTTTCTTCCTGCTCTACTAAATTTAAGGTGGGAGCAGATTATAAAGAAGTCACAGTGGTATACGGATTACTTTCATCGTCTGATACAGCGCATTATATTAAAATCACCAAGGGATATTTTGATGAGAATTTAAATAATCTCGAATTGGCAAAAAATTCCGATTCTCTTTATTTCGGTAACCTCCAGGTAAATATAGAGGTGCTTAATAACGGAAATGTGATTCAAACAATTCCGTTGGCTAAAGTAGATTTGAATTTCGAAGGATACCCGAAGGACTCCGGCATTTTTGCAACCGCACCGAATTACGCGTATAAATTTAAAAATAGTTTAGATGCAACTAAATCATACAGATTAAAGGTAAAGAACTTAGCTACCGGAAAAGAGATTGAAGGAACGACATCTATTATCAGTACGTCACCAAGCGCATTTAAATTTGTTTCGCCATTAGATGAAACTGAAGAGTTAGGTTTTTCAGACCCTAACTTCCCTTATCCGTTCGAATGGAAAGGCCCACTAACAGCCGCTTTTTATGATGTTGTTGTAAAATTTAAATACCAGGAAGTTGATATCAATGACCCGAATCATGATACCCTGTATATTGTAAAGGATATACCGGTGATTAAAAATGTTTTATCGAGCGGAAGCACTTCATTAAGCGCAAGTTTAAACAGTGTTAGTTTTTTCAAACAACTCAACAGTGCATTAGGCGATGCGCCGTTTAATGTCAAACGATACGTTGATACACCGGGCTTAGTGATTATGGCTGGCGGTCAGGTATTAAAAACATATATTGATGTAAACTTGGCTCAAGGTGGTATCACCTATGATCAGATAAAACCAAATTACACGAATCTGAAAGGTGAAAATGTATTTGGTATTTTATCGACAAGAGGGCAAGTTGGTTTTGATAAAATAAAGTTTACTGCCGCTACGATTGATTCAATTCAAAATGGGGTGTATACAAAGAGCCTGCGAATAGTTGGTATTTCGAATAAGTAAGGAAAAGTTGTAAGTTGAGAGTTGTCATGGAATCTATTCTCACATCTCTTATCTCACATCTCCTATCTAATTAAAATTATTTTATTTTTCCTTTGTTAGGGCGTGCCCTTCGCAAAGCCTCAGGTCGGGCTAGGAGTTTATCCTGATGCTTCTATCAGGGCTACAAGTCCTCGCTACACTGCTTTTCGCTCCGGGCTTTTCGCTACTATCCCTCACGCTTTCGCAATACAAACTAAACTTCTTCACCTCTCTTATCGAATCAAAGTTCTAGCTAATTCCAAATCTTGTGGTGTTGTGATTTTAATATTTTCTTCATTCCCTTCTACCAAATAGATTTGATGACCTGCTGCTTCAAATACCGAAGCTTCATCTGTAAATGTATCTTTGTAGTCCTGCTTAAATGCATCCTGAATAGCGCTAATGGCAAAGGTTTGCGGCGTTTGTATGGCTTTAAATTCATTCCTCGAAACAGCATGATTTCCTGCTGATGTAATATGTCTCAAACTATCTTTCACATGTATACAAGGAATAGCATTGCCACATTGCAAAGCAGTTTGCAAGCAATTCTCCAACACATTCATCGATACAAAAGGCCGAACTCCATCATGAATAAAAACAATGCCATCTTCTCGAATTTCTTTCAAGCCATTTTGAACCGAATGAAATCTCGTTTCACCTCCGGCAACAACACGAATGTTTTTATTCCCCGGAAAATAAGTTGTAATAAAATCAGATTCAGCAATAAAATCTGATGGCAATACAAGAATGATTTGCACCTCAGGCGAAAAATTAAGAAATGTTTGAATGGTATAATACAGAACAGGTTTGCCATCAAGTTCTAAAAATTGTTTGGGAACAATACTATTCATTCTCTTTCCTGTGCCGCCTGCGACAATGACTGCATAATTCATGTTTCAAAAATAGAGAATAAATTGTTGATATTAGAATCACTTACTAACTGAACTTTTTTTACTTTTGCGACCATGTTAAAAGATTTCCCTGTACTCAACGAAAAAGAAACAAGAGCCGGATTCGGTGAAGGTATTCACGAAGTGGCTAAACTAAACGATCAGGTTGTGGCATTGACTGCTGATTTAGCGGGCTCGCTGAAACTGAATGCATTTATGAAAGATTTTCCTGAACGCTTTATTCAGTGCGGTATTGCAGAAGCAAATATGATAGGTATTGCCGCCGGTTTAACCATTGGAGGGAAAATTCCTTATACAACAACCTTCGCTAATTTTTCTACCTCAAGAGTGTATGATCAAATACGTCAGAGTGTAGCTTACAGCGGAAAAAATGTGAAAATTTGTGCATCGCATGCGGGTCTTACATTAGGCGAGGACGGAGCCACACATCAAGTTTTAGAAGATATTGGAATGATGAAAATGTTACCCGGTATGACCGTGATAGTTCCTTGCGACTTCAATCAAACCAAGGCAGCAACGATGGCTATTGCAGATTATAAAGGACCTGTGTATTTACGATTTGGCAGACCTAAATGGCCCAATTTTACACCAGAGAATGAGCAGTTTATTGTTGGTAAAGCCCAGCAAATTAACGAAGGTACTGATGTCAGCATTTTTGCTTGTGGGCATATGGTATGGGAGGCTATGAAAGCAGTTCAGCAATTAGAATGCGAAGGAATCAGTTGCGATTTAATTAATATTCATACCATCAAACCGCTGGACGAAGCAGCGATTATCAAATCTATTTCAAAGACAAAATGTATTGTAACGGCTGAGGAACATCAGAAAAATGGTGGTTTAGGCGACAGTGTGGCGCATGTGGCTTCATCTAATTTTCCTTGCCCTCAAGAATATGTTGCTGTCAATGATACCTTTGGTGAAAGCGGCAAACCTGCAGATTTATTAGTAAAATACGGACTGACAGCAGAAAATATCATTGCTGCAGCAAAAAAAGTCATCGCAAGAAAATAAGGTTTTAGCGGCAAAGTCTCGACTGTTAACGGCTGATTTATAAATTTTCCGGATTTTAAATTTATATTTACTACCATGTCAATCATGTGGAGCATGACTTCTGTATGATTTGCATTCCTCTTTTTGAAAAAAATAGTTTACATATCACTCTTCTTTCTTTATTTCCTTATTGGGAATAATATGGTTTCGTATTCGAAAGAATTTGAAACTGAGATTGAAATTTCGCAGCAGGTAAAAGTTGAGCGGTATACAAAATATATTTACAATAAAATTAAGTTTAGTAAGGTCAATAAATTATCTTACGAGGCCTTTAAATATGGGTTTTATGGATATTTAAATATGGTTGAAGCAGGTAAAATAAACCCCAATTCGCTCCTTACAATTTGCGATTATACCTTGTCGAGTAATGTAAAAAGAATGTGGGTGATTGATATACACAATAAGAAGGTTCTTTTCAATACCCTAGTCGCGCATGGCATGGGAACCGGTGAGGAATTTGCCATCGCATTTTCAAATACCGAAGATTCTCATCAAAGCAGTTTGGGGTTTTATACAACAGGCGAAACCTATGAAGGGAATAATGGATATTCTCTCAAGTTACATGGCGTTGACGGGTCTTTCAACAGTAATGCGTTTGACAGGGCCATTGTCATTCATGGTGCTGAATATGTGTGCGATGAATTTGCAAAATGTAATAATCGAATTGGTCGAAGTCATGGCTGCCCTGCCTTACCGGTTGATATCGCGCCAAAAGTAATTGATAAAATAAAAGACGGTACCTGTTTTTTTATTTACCACACAGCTCAAAAATATATCGCATCATCTTATTGGCTTCGAACTAAAATTAAACAACTTCCGCAAGAAGCAGATGAAATTGATTTGCTGACAAATTCATATGGCAATTCACAAGGCACCCTATCCAATGAAGCGGATGCAATTTCAGAAACAGCATGTATTACAAAGAATACTACCAAGCCCGAAATAGAAGCTCCAATAAGTGACTTCAACAAACGAAATTATACGAATAAGGTACAAACAATTATCATTAGTAAGGGAAAAGATACTCCGAAGGAAGCATCCCCTATTATTTCATCTGTTGTTATCATTCATGAAAGCAGTAAGAATACCCCGGCAGATACTGTAATTGTAAAATAGATTTGCTCACTCATTCTAATAGTCATCAGCTTTATAAAAAGTAGCCTCACTTTTAATTGAAGTATTATCTTTGGGCATCTTGGAACCTTTCATTTTTATTTTTTACCTCGTATTTTTTTGTAGTTTTTTTTACTACTTCAATGTCCAAAAGGGAACAGGGCTAACTATTTCATTTATCATATTTCTATTTATTCTGAAGGTGGCGGCAGGTTGTTTCAATTTGTATGTTCACTATCATGAGTATCTCAGCAATGATATTCAATTTTATCATCAGCAATCATTACTCGAATTAAAGGGCTTTCAACAACATCCTCGTGCATTCTTATACGAATGGCTTTTTAACTGGGGCGATATTACACATCATCTCAATTTTTTTAAGAAGGAAAATATGCCATATTGGTCTGACTTAGGTGTTTTAATTCATAGTAAATATATGAACCTATCCAATATATTTTCGTTAGGAGGTTTATATACCAATGTCATCTTTTTTAATCTTATTTATTTCACAGGATTACTTCAATTATACAAAACATTTTACCGTTTACAACCACAGAAAAAATGGTTATTTGTAGGGGTTATTTTTTTTATCCCTTCTGTATTATTTTGGTGTAGCGGCATTCATAAAGATGGATGGATATTGGCTTCTATTGGATTTATCTGTTTTTATACCATGCGTTATTTAGACAGTAAGCAATGGCGGTATATCGCATGCCTTATTCCTTTTTTAATACTATTATTTGTGGTGAGGTATTTTGTATTTCTTTGCTTTTTTCCTCCATTTCTTTTATGGTTTTTATTTTATAAATATCCGAAACGAGTGTTCGTATTTACAGGAACGTATGTGTTTACGCTCGTTGTATTTTTCTCACTCGGATATTTTACATCCATCGAACCCCTTGAAATTATTATTGCCAAGCAACATGATTTTTTTGCATTTCGCGGCTATTCAGATATGCAAACTCCGCTGTTGCAACATCGCTTTTCTTCTTTTGTCGCAAATTTTCCTTCTGCTTGTAATCATATTTTCTTGCGACCCTATTTTAATATTCATGAGACCATGAAATACCAGTTTGCCGCATTGGATACATGGTTTGTTTTTGGTGTTATAGTTACCCTATTATGTTGTATCAAGCGAAGAAATTTAAATGAATTGTTTTACCTGATGTTGTTGTTCTTTTCTATCAGCATGTATTTATTTATTGGGTATGTGCTACCAAATTGCGGTGCATTAGTTCGATATAAAAGTGAGTTTACAGCATTGCTTTTACCGGCATTGGCGGCATTAAGTGAGGTGCCTTTTCTCAAGAAGTTTTATGTAGCGGGATAGCTTGGTCAATAGCGGAAAGTAAGCAATAGAAGGTTGACGACTACGAATTCGCAAACTTTTACTTTGCCCC
>JANNYV010000094.1:0-1847 GCA_031410275.1 Bacteroidota bacterium | reverse complement strand
CCGTTCTACGGTGGTGCTAGTTTAGGAATATTTGCAACAGCAGGTGTTGTAAATTTTATTCCTGCTTTTCAGAATGTAATCAGCTCAGCCTTATAAATAAACCCACTTCAACGATGAATGAAAAGGCTCGCAGAATTTCTGTGAGCTTTTTTTAATTCTATTCCATTTACTTATTTTCTACATCCACCGGATATAACATTCTCAACGCATTAAAGATAGCCTGATGCCCAATAGTCGCATGATTTTCTTCAGGCAGATAATCGAAATAAACAGTCACATTTTTGTTTTGCACATTTCTAACTTTCTCCGCCAACACATTTGCGTCTACTTCCATAACGCGAGGGATATCACTTGGTGTGAGGCCTTCTTTTCCCACACCAATATAAATATCTATTTTAGATGAAAGACTATTTTGCAAGACAACTGATGATTGATTTAACAATGACCCATTATCCCACCATACACTTGGACTGATAATGATATATTTATTAAATAGAGCGGGTTTATTTAATAAGATTTCCGTTGCTAACAGGCCACCTAAAGATTCTCCAATAATTGTTTTAGACGAGTTTGTATTGTAATTTTTTTCAATAAAAGGTTGCAATTCCTTTTCTAAAAATTTTATAAATTTATCTGAATGGCCTGTTGTTGGATACTTTTTCTTATCTGCTTCGATAGCAGTTGGATACGTAAAATCCTTCTTTCTATCCACATTCACAATACCAACAACAATCGATTTTGGAACCCGATTAATCCAAGAAAAATTATTGAATTGATAAAGGCCAACAACATGAATAAAATCTTCATCAGCAGAGCCATCCAATAAATAAACCACCGGATATTTGATCGTATCATTTTTAGTATACCCTTCAGGAAGGTAAATATTCATTGTTCTTTTTTCACCCAATTGTACAGATTGAATTTCTTCAATCACACCTAATACAAATGGTTTACTTTGGTGCGTTTGTGCAAACATTTCCGTGTTAAAAAAAAATGCGAATAAAATTGTTGCTGTAATTCTCATTCTTAAATTTTTGATTTAATAGTGGATAAAGATAAACAGGCATCTTAAGAAATTATAGCGGAAAGAATTGCTTTGCCATTTCTTTATTTTATTTTTTACATTTACGCTTGTGAATAATAAATATATCATACTTGCTGTATTCATTTTTTTTGCGATTCCATTATCGGCACAAAGTACGAATGAATTTATTGCGAAAGGATGGAACGAGTTAGTAAAAGACAATGATATCAATGCATTGAAGCTATTTAATGAAGCTTATTTAATTGCGCAAAAAAAAAATGATACCAAAGGCAAAGCCGAATCTTTGTTGAAATTAGGTATTGCAAGTTATGGCTCAAGCATTAGTAATGGGATGGATTATGCAACCAAAGCTGTCAAAGAATATGAAAAGCTTGAAGGTACGCAAACTAAAATTGCCCGTTTAGGCAGATGTAACTGTTTAATTTTAATTGCCACTATAAAAGCCCGTGAAGGGAAATTGCTAGAGTCAATCGCATTAAGTAAAGAAGCTTTGGAGACTTGCATTGCATTAAACGATACGTCGAGTAGCATTGGTTTGTGCACCAATTTGTTGGGTACTGTTTATAATAAATTGGGTAGACTCGATTCTGCTGATTATTATTTTGCACAAGCTTTAAAAAATCGAATAGCTCGAAATGATGTTACTTATTTGCCCTTATCATTTGTAAAGGCAGGCGATATTGAATTACGAAAAGGGAATAATGAAATAAGTTTATTATATTTTACTAAAGCCTTAGACATCTCAGATAGTACTCAAAACAGGCAATCACAAATTTCATCCTACCTGGCCTTAAGCAAGTGG
>JANNYV010000093.1:0-5977 GCA_031410275.1 Bacteroidota bacterium | reverse complement strand
CTCACTATTGACTTTGATATAAAATTGCTTCTCCTGTTTTTCGATCTGGACTTTCTGCAAAAAAAATTCATTTTCAAAAGGCCTGAAATAGTTGCGTGCCGATTCCTCTTCTTGTTTAAACCGTTTATGTTCTTCAACCATTTTGCCAACGCTACTACTCGAATCTTTGTGTGACTGGTGAAACATTCCTTCCGGTAAAACATCATACAAACTGTCTCTCGACAAGGTGATTTCTATCACCTCATCAAAATTCTTCAACTCCACTTTTTTGGCGGCGACTATATCTTTCCGGAACGAGCGGTAAAAAACACTTTCGTTTCGTATCGAAAGACTCTCTTCAGGAATACCGGCTTCCTGTAACATCGCAACTATGACCTCTGCTTTCAGGTCGGTATATAATTGTTGTATCGAATCAATGATGTCCTGCATAGTCGTTCGGAATTCTTTTTAAGGAGTACGAAATATAAAGGTAAGGAAAATAGTATATTATTTTTTTTAGTAAGTGGTCAGTATTTGAAAGGATTTGGTATGTTTTTCAGGGTAAGTGGCGCGTAATACTCTGAAAGCCTTGCTATTATTGAGTTTCGCCAAAATTAATTTGGAAATCCTAAAAACCTTTAATTATATTTGTCTTGTTGAATTCGTTTTCAACCATCAACTAAAAATATTGTAAACAATTTAAAACAAATCAAGTTATGAGTTTCAAAGCAAAATTTAAAGCAGGGAGTATCGAACTAAATGTTCTTTCTTGCTCCTACAGTCTGTATCAAGAAGTAGATGCGACAGGTCGTCCATCATCTATCTCAAGAGGCGGACAAATTCAATTAGTTGTTGAAGGAACAGGAAGCACCGAACTTTTTGAATGGATGTGCAACAGTTTCGAACGCAAAGATGGCAGTGTTATTTTTATCAAACGCGATAGCGATGCTACCTTAAAAGAATTGAAATTTAAAGAAGGATATTTAATTAATTTTTCAGAAAGTTTCACATCAACTTCAGGCGATCCGTTGAATATTATGTTTACCATATCAGCCATGGAAATTACCATGGGTAGCGGTACGCATACAAATGAATGGGTGTAAATTCGATGTCCGATACTTGATGTTCGATGTTCGGGGAATTTGTCTGAGGTACAAACTTTCTGCAAACAACTCGTAACTCATAACTCATAACTTCTAACTTAATAACCCAATAACTTAATAACTTAAAAATAAAACCATGAGTTTCAAAGCAAAATTTAAAGCAGGCAGTATCGAACAAAATGTTCTTTCATGCTCTTATTCTCTTTATCAGGAAGTAGATTCAACAGGTCGTCCTTCCTCTATTTCACGTGGTGGCCAAATCACAGTTGAAGTAGAAGGTACCAATAGTACCGAACTTTTTGAATGGATGTGTAACAGCTTCGAACGAAAAGACGGAAGTGTTATTTTTATCAAACGCGATAGTGATGCAACACTGAAGGAATTAAAATTCAAAGAAGGATATTTAATCAACTTCGCCGAAGCTTTTTCGTCAACAAGTTCCAATCCCTTGAATATTGTATTCACCATTTCGGCAAAAGAAATTACTATGGGAAGTGGAACGCACATGAATGAGTGGGTATAATTCGATGTCAGATGCTCGATGTTCGATGTCAGGGGATTTATCTAGGTTCAAGATTGTATCTTGTCTCTTACGCCTTATGACTTATGCCTTATGACTTACGCCTAAAATGAACTCTCATGCCGCCTCCCGTTGCGCCCGAAACACTACAACATGTCTCTGTAAAAGTTGGTGATAATCAACAGGAAATTGTATTTGCCAATCTTTCTGTAGAAGAGCGAATGGCCGATACAGGTCATTTTAGTTTTATTTGGAAAAATGATTTCAATGATGAATTTACAGATGATCAGGAAAAATTTATTCAAACTTATATTGGTGAAAAAATAAGTATTTCCTTAGATGGAAATTATACGTTCAAAGGCATTATTTTAGAAATTGGTTTTTACAGAAGTGATGGACTTACACAGGAATTTAATATCAGTGGACAAGGGCTTGCCGTAAAGTTGTTAGATCATACGCAATCTGCTACCTATTACAAAAAAACATTAAAGGATATTATCACAGATTCGATGCGGGGTATAGCATCGAATGAATTGTCAATAGATTGTGACCCCAAAAATACCAATGAAGTATTTTATACGGTACAATACAATGAAGCTGATTTTAGTTTTATCTATCACTTGGCAGTTCGTTATGGCGAATGGTTTTATTTTAACGGAGAAAAATTGAAGTTCGGAAAAATTGAAGAGACGCCTTATGAGGTAACCATGGGCAGTGATATTTTTAATGCAAGTTTGTCGAGTTCAATTCGCCCGATGACCATCAACTCATCGAGCTATAATAATTTCTCCGGTGAAAATCTTATAGGTCAAAGTCAAGCACCCTCTTCACAAGGATTATTAAACAGCCTCTCTTCGGCTTCCTCTGAAACATTTGACAGATCGCCAACCAAGTCAATGCATCTTCCGCAATCACCCACGCAGGCTACATTAGACAGCCAGATTGGGTTGGAAATGAATGCACGAACAGCCAGGTTGATTACCTTTTCGGCATCGAGCAGAAACGCCAATATCAAATTAGGCTCTACCATTAAAGTAAATGACAACAATCGTTCGAATGAATATATAATTACTACTATTCAGCACACAAGCCATTCGGCAGAATCGTATTCTAATCATTTTACAGGAGTACCTTCATCGGTTCAAGCACCTCCTTATACGGATGCAAATTGGTATCCGAAATGCGATTCACAAACTGCAGTGGTCAAAGAAAATGAAGACACTGAGGGATTGGATAGAATAAAAGTACACTTCCCATGGCAACAAGAAAATGAAAGTACTCCATGGATACGATTACAAAACCCGTATGCAGGAAAAGATAAAGGCTTTCGTTTTGTACCCGAAAAAGAGGAAGAGGTTTTGATTGGTTTTGAAAATGGAAATGCAGAAAAACCCTATGTCATTGGGGCTATGTTTAATGGCAAAGCGAAGAGCGGTGAGAAGCAAGACAACAATTGTGTGAAGATGATTGGCACAAAAAATATAGGGCGCTTAGAATTCAATGAGTGTGATAAAAAACTCACCTTGGCCGATGGATACAGTAATGAAGATGCAATACAAGGACTCATTCTTAATAAGAAAGATGGCAAAACTTTTTTAGCCTCACAAAAAGACAAGGATAATTTTTCGGAAATTGTTTTTCACCAAAATACAAAACTTCAGCTTGTTATTTTGGATGGTAATGCTGCCGTGACTATGATTACATTCACTTCAGAAGATAAAAAAATTGAAATCCAATCGAAAGGAACTATCGACATCAAAGCCGATCAAACTATTAATTTAGAGGCAGGCGAAATAAATTTGAATGGACAAAAAATAAACATCACCGGCAAGCAAGAAGTAAATATTAGTGGTATGAAAGTGTCTGCTTCCGCAGATAATGATATGAGTATTGAAGGGATGCAAACCAAAGTACAAGGTAGTGCACAAGTAGAAGTAAGTGGTGCGATGGCAAAATTAAGCGGTGATGGAATTACAACTATACAAGGCGGCATCGTAAAAATAAATTAAAACGAAATGGGAAAACCAGCAGCACGACTTACTGATATGCATGTATGCCCGTTTCAAACTCCGGCGGTGGTGCCTATCCCTCATGTGGGCGGACCCATTATAGGACCCGGTGCACCCACTGTTTTTATTGGGGGTATGCCTGCTGCTGTCATGGGCGATATGTGTACTTGCGTAGGACCGCCGGCTCCAATTGTGTTAGGCTCTATGGGCGTAATGATAGGCGGCAAACCCGCAGCCCGTATGGGTGATATGACAGGGCATGGTGGAAGTATTGTAGCTGGATGTCCAACTGTACTCATTGGCGAAATAGGTAGCGGTGGAGGTGGTGGAGGTGGTGCAGGTGGCGGTGCAGGCGCAGGAGGAAATATGAGTGCGATAACAGCAGCCGCTAATTTAAATAAAACTGCATTGATTGATGCTGCAAATAATGGTGATGGACTAGCACCCAAATCGACAACTGATGATATGAAGGCGCAGTTTACTTTAGTAGATGAAGCGAATAAAGCCGTCGCCCATACTGACTACAGAATACAAACAAGCGACGGACAAATACATACCGGCACAACTGACGGTAGCGGAAAAACTTCAATGCTCAATGGTTATATGCCGGGCGATTGCAGAGTATCATTCTTAAATCAGTAACGAAATGGATGGCGGTTTTATAAATCCAAATCAGGCAGGCGCTGTTGGCGGAGGCGATAAACCGGCAGGTGCGACGGGTGAAAATACATTTCAGCATTTAAAAGAACATCAACTTATTGTATTGGTAAAACCCGGTAAAGATGATGCGGGCTTCGGCGAGAGTATGGCTGCCGCAGGTGGTCTGCTCGATAGTGTCACAAGTGGTATAGAAGGCGCTGTCAGCGCGGTTGAAGATGCGGCCGCAAGTATACCGGGCTTGGATTTATTTATCAAAGAAAAAAAAGGAGTGAATGATTCGGAAAAGGAATATTCAACTGAATTTAAGGAATGGGATGACAGCTTGAAGGATATTGAAAAAAATATACAAGAACTTTTTAAAGAAAATAAAATACTGACCTTCGGATTTAAAGCTAAGACTTCTGACGAACGAAAAAAGGAAGGAGAAAAATTAGCCGACAAAATAAAAGAGGCTCTTACCGATTGGAGCGGATACACTACCTGGGTACATATTATTGCATTGGGACAAGGAGGTAATATTGTAAATGAATGTTCGCAAAAATTAGCAGATTCATTTCAAGGTGAAAAGTGGTTGATTAAATCGGTGTTCTATGTCGCCACACCGTTATACAAAACGCAACATCTTTTTGAGAACAAATGTTTGAAAGGAACAGGTAAATTATTTTCTGTTTGCAATCAGTATGATTTAACCCATCAGGCGATTCAATATTTTGAACCGAATGATGAACTAATAAAATACATTACAGATTGCAACAGCAACTTATTGAAATTGATGACAGGCAAATTGAAAATGCGTGTAGTGAAATTATTGGCCTTGCTATTAAAAGGAGTGACTATCGGAACCGGTGCAGGCATCATGGGGCCTATCAAAGATTTAGTCAATGGTATAAAGGATGAAATTGGCGGTACAATCGAAGACGTGTCGGGTATGATAGAACAAATGATGGATGATGTAAAAGATATTATTGACCTGAAAGATATTCCTGATTTTAAACAATTTTTAGATGGCTTTAGCAATATTCCCAATGAATGTAAAGCCGCGCTGATGCAGGAACTCGAAGATCTGATGAAAAAAATTGAAGACGGTGCAAAAAGCGCCAACTTGCAAGTGGGACTCGCTGACCTCACAAAATTTTTGAATTGCCTTTGTCCATTGACGGATCATTTAAAAGAGTTTTTACAAAAGCTCTCGCAAAATCCGGAGGCAAAAAAAGCGATGTCGCAAAAAATATTGGACAAGACCAAAATTGAAAAAGTTTTAGCCGCACAAACGAATACCGGTACCATTATTTCTATTTCATCTGAAGACCCGTATCATCAAAAAGTGATGGATGCTGCAAAAGAAAAACAACTAGACAAAGTGAAAGCTTTTATATCGAGTGTGCAGGATTGCATCAAAAAGGCCAGCGCAAAAGAAGAGACTGTTAGCAAGATGAGTGATAAAGAAAAACAGGAAGCGGCAGATGCTATTTATTTAATTACCTATCCGATGTTGGCTTCGAAAAAAGAATTCATCGAAAAACTATTAGACCTATTAAGTGGTTTTGTGAATATCAAAGAAATGATGAGTGATATTAAATTGCAAAGCTTGGCTGCATCAGCCGGTGATGCCATGAAGGGATTGTATCTTTCCTTTCCGCCGGAAAAATTAAAGAACTCTATTGCCGCATTTGATACAGAATTTGACCGGATAAAAAATTTTTTCG
>JANNYV010000092.1:0-4416 GCA_031410275.1 Bacteroidota bacterium | reverse complement strand
CATCAATGGACGAAGATTTACGAAGGAAATTAGAACCACGCACTTCAAAATATATTGACAGAATAAAAATTATAGAAACTCTTTCAAAAGAAGGCATTCATACCGGCGTCATGAATGCACCCATTATTCCGGGTATCAATGATGCGCATATGTATGAAGTGTTGCGACGTGCATCACTCGCCGGAGCGAAGAGTGCAGGTTATACCATAGTGCGATTGAATGGTGCTATCAGTACAATTTTTAAAGATTGGCTTTCCTTTACATTTCCCGACAGGGCACAAAAAGTAATGAACATGATTGCTGATTGTCATGGCGGTGAAGTAAATGACAGTCGCTTTGGAACTCGGATGAAAGGCGAAGGAAACATAGCAGAAATCATCCATCAACAATTTAAATTATACACCAAACAATTTCATTTAAACGAAGAGCATTTTGATTATAACCTCAATGATTTTGTTCGATTGAAGCCCGGGCAGTTGAGGTTGTTTTAAAAAGGCATAAGGCGCAAGTGCTAAGGCATAAGGGTGACATTACAATGTCCCTTCCTCCATCTTCTTTAAAGTTTCTTCATATCCTTCCATGTTTTCTAATTTTTCTTTTGTGCCCATAAGTATTAATTGCTTTTCTAATGCAATAGCTTCGTTTTTTTTGCCATTAGCAAATAAGAGATTTGCGTAAGTATCTTTCACTGGCAATTGTTCCGCAACAGCACTATTCTTGCACAAGTCTACTGCCTTCTTAGCCCATACTAATGCCTTTGTCAGTAATATTTTATCTTCTCTTTTTTTCTCAAAAATATCCCAGGCAATTTGATTTAATTGGTTGCTCGCCATACTTGAAGCCTGATAGCTTAATGAAGGATTCGCTTCAATCGTATTTTTCAATGCTTCCTTTTGTTTTTCTTCAGTAAGATTCATTTCTTTAATTTGGCTGAGCAAGCCTTTCTTTGCGTCTTCAAATTTTTCTTTGTCTTCTTGATCAAAGGCTGCATTTGCTTTTTTACTAAGCAGCTCCGCGTATTTTTGGTCTGTTATCCATAAAAGTTTTTCATCGTTTATTTTCGAATAAAATTCCTTTTGATAGTAAAGTGAATTCTCAATATCTGCCGGAAAAAGTGCCTGATATTTTTTCAAGGCCTTCTCAAAATAAATCTTGCTTTTATCAATGGCAGCATATTCAATAGTTGAATACATAATGCGATCTGTATATTGTTTTTTATCTTTTTTATACATCATGTGGCTGATGTTTTTCAATACATAATCAAATCCTTTATTATTGACTGAATTGATATTGTCTTCAAGAAAATGTACATTACTGTCAATAGATTGCTTCGCACTGTATTTATTTACAAAGACATCGAGGAGTTTGTCGTTATTCAAATCAAGCCTTTTGCTTTTTGTAAGATAACTCCTTAAAAAAGTTTCATCATAATTATTGCTTAAAAATCTTCGTTCGTAATCGGCGGGTTTCATAGGGTCGTTTTTCTCGGCCACAGCTGTTTCTCCGTTTTTCATGAAGCCATTTTTGTCTGAAGGCATTCCCATTGTTTTATAAATAATTTCCTCATTCTGAGGATTAATAAATAAATTAGTCGGGTAACCGTTCACATTATATTTCTTGGCTATTTCTATTCCTTCGCCTTTTTCCGCATCAATCGATATACTAATGAAATTTTTATTGTATGCAACTCCAACTTCTTCATCAGGAAAATAATTTTTTGCCATTCGCTTGCAAGGTCCGCACCAAGATGTATATACATCGAGATAAATAATTTTTCGTTCAGCGTTGGCTTTGGCAACAGCTTCCTTCCATGAACCTTTTTCAAAAGTAATTCCTTCAGAAAAAGATAATAATGAAAAGGTAAGAAAAGATAAAATAAGGGCAGAAGTTTTCATATTGCATTTTTTTATGAATGCAAAGTACTCAATTCTGAGAATTGATTTATAAATGAGAATGTGAAAATTAGGAAATTTGAAAATTTGAAAATTTGGTAATGGTGGCACCTCTTACTGAACGATTACACACCGAACATCGATTCATCACCAAATGTACTGCTTCTTATTCATTAGCAAAGCTTCACCGCCAATGGTTTGATCACCGCTTGCAACTTCGTAAACGGAGCAATCATATAGCACACGATTTTTTTCGGGGAAAATTTCTTTAACAGTAATGACAGCCTTATAATTTGTATCTGCAAACATGGGTTTCATCCACATCATACTTTGCTTCATATAAATATGCCCGTCGGCATACCAAAGTGCTCCGAATATTTTTGTAAACACACTAGCTCCTAAAAAGCCATGCATGATACAACGCCCGAAAATGCTGGCTTTCCCGGCCTCTTCATTCGTATGTAATGGATTGGTGTCGCCGCTAACGTCGGCATACATATTTACTTGTTCCTGTGTGTAACTGTATTCGTGTTCGAATGTATCCCCAATGTTAAGCATAATTATATTACATTTTAATAACATCTTAGCTCTAGTAGAGTTAAGATATAATATTACCTTTGCACCCGCAAATCAGATGGTATTTTTGATTTGAAAACTAAAAAAGAAATTTTTAAATCCAACGCAAATAAAAACAAAATGGCAAACAAAACAAATTCTTCAGGCAATTTTTTTGAAACTTTAGTAGACGCTCAGCAACAAGCGTTTGACACTCTAGTTGAAAACACCAAGAAATTCAGTAACGGTAACCCAATTGTGACTGACACAATTGAAAAAGGAACTGAGTTTTTCAAAAAGACTGTGGATGCAACCAAAGAAACTTTTGACAAAGTAAATGCACAAACAAGCAATGCGCAAACGCAAGCGAAACAAGGCACTGAAAAAGCAAATGAGTTTTTTACCAACTGGAAAAACCAACAAACAGCTTGGGCTAACCAACTTCAAGAAATGAATACTAATTTCTTAAAGAACTCATGGAATGCAAACAATATGCAAAACCCTATGAGCAACATGCAAAATATGTGGAACAATGCAAGTACCCAGTTTGACATGAATAACATGATGAACCAAATGAATCCTGCTAACTTTCAATCTCAAATAGAAAAAGGAACAGAGCAAGTGAAAGCATTTTGGAATCAATTTCAAACAATCATGAATACAAACTATAGTGATTTGTCTAAAGGATTCCAAAACGGAACATTAGCTGATACTTATAAAGGCATGTTCAATACAAGTGATGGCTTCGCTAAATTTTATGAAATGTGGATGCCAATGATGAAATCAATGAATGATAAAACATTCAATATGGATATGTTCAGCAAAAATTTAAACATGGATCAATACAAAGACTTTATGGATAAATATTTTTCATTCATGCCGCAGACCACTCAGGATTACATGACTAAAATGAAAGACATGTATACCGAAGCCACAAAAAATGGCAATGCTCAAGCGACAGAAATGATGAATTCATTCAAAGATGGAGTGAACAATATGATGCCGGGTATGACAGGAAATCCTTATTCAAATCTATTGAACAATTACAATAATGTATATGGTCAAATGATGAATGCAGTCACTCCTTTCGCAAAATTAATGACTCCAAACAATGATACGAAGTCTATGCAAGAGTGGACTAAAATCATTAACGACATGAATATCTACAACATCAAAAATGCAGAATTGCAACATATGGTGTACGAGACAGGAATGAAAGTGATGGAGAAAATTGCTGCATCAACTATGCACAAAATTGAAAATGGAGAAGAAGTAAACAGCATGATGAAATTGTATCAAGAGTATTTGAATGCTTCTGATAAAATGTATGTTGAATTATTTGAAACTGATGAGTACAGCAAATTAATGGCTGAAGTAAGTTCAATGAAAATGAGCATTAAAAAATCGGTTGAGGGACAAATGGAAAAAGCATTTGTAAATATTCCGGTAGCTACTCGCAGCGAAATGGATGAAGTATATCAAACCATTTATGATTTGAAAAAATTAGTTCGTTCATTAGAAGCTAAGTTGAATAATGTAGAATCAACACCGGCTCCTAAGAGAGAAGCGGCTCCAAAAGCAGCAGCACCGGTTGCGAAAGCAGCCACAAAAAAAACTGCGACTAAGAAAAAATAATTTTAACTTAGTAAAATAGTGAAATCGCCTCGTTTACAATGAGGCGATTTTTTTTGTTTTGAAATTAATACGTTTTAATTATTTTATTTGGTAAAAGAAATAATCTTACGGATGGCAGAACAACGATATATTGCAGCCAATTTTGAAAATAGAATACCCAAAAATATACATGAGTACAGGAAACTATACAGCTGAGTTACAAGATACCGCCAATCAAATTGAAGCCCGTGAATCTGACTATTTATTCATCAATACTTCTCAACTCCCGGCTTCAGGGAATGGATTGTATACGGCCATCGATATTTATAAGGATGAAGTTATTTCAATTTTTAAG
>JANNYV010000091.1:0-8236 GCA_031410275.1 Bacteroidota bacterium | reverse complement strand
TGTATTTGAAGCACCATTAAAAAACCAAAATTGAAATGCACAAAACGATCATAAGGATTCCGCCACAGATGAAATTTTTGTTGAACCCACAAGCCAACCTGATTCGACGTATACGACATTTGAGCACCATAAATATGAATAAGTAGAAAGAGAAAAAGACAAATCAAACTGATATCGGCCAATAAAAATTTACGTTGCAACGCAACAAACCAAGGAATGAAAATCAGCACAAGAATATTTTCTATCCACCAATTTATGGGACTCCTTGTAGTGGCAAAAAAATAAATCCAGGCAACAACAAAAAAGAATACCAATACCTGAAATAATTTATTCTTAGAAAATGGTTTTCGTTCCGAGAAATCAATGGACTGAATCATATAACAAATATAGGATGAGCAGTTTTTAAAAATAAATGAAATCAAATATATAGCAATGTAAAGAAAACTTACTTTTCTCTACCTTTGTCATCAAACATTCTATCGTGGAACTATTCTATCATTATCTTGATACCGAATTATTAGATGCAAAAATAAAAGAAAGCAAATTCCCTTTCAGTCAATTTTTATTTTGGGATGCAGCCATTGAAACAATAGACTTACATAAACACCAACGTTATATTATTGAACGTGTATTTACAAGAGGTCATAGTAGTGATGTATATATGGTTCAAAAAAATTATCGTAAAGAAGAAATTATTGTAGCATTGAAAAGCAGCAAAGAACTTGATTCGAAAACTGCTCATTTTTGCAGTTACTATTATAAAATTCCACTTCATGAATTCAATGCCTCATCTTTCTACAGTCGATAATAGAACGTATATAGTGTTGAAGGATTTGTTTCAAATACCTATTCTTGAAAAACACTGAAGGGGTACTATCCGGAACTTAATACTGCATCAGCTTCTTTACACATTCATCTAACCTGCTCTTCGCCATAAAATTTTGTTCAAGCTCGATGGCAAAAGGAATGGGAGTATCTAGGCTCGCACAACGCATCACAGGCGCGTCAAGGTATTCGAAACAATGCTCGCTGATCCATGCTGAAATTTCTCCGCCGAGTCCACCAATCAAGGTGTCTTCGTGAAGCAATAAAACTTTACCCGTTTGAATTACACTTGCTTTAATGGCATCGTAGTCTAAAGGAAGCAAGCTTCGTAAATCTAAAATGTCAATTGAAATATCGGGATGTTGCTTTGCATACTCTGTTGCCCAATGCACACCGGCACCATAGGTAATTATGCTCAAGTCTTCACCGGTTTGTATACGTTTTGCTTTGCCTATTTCAATCGTATAATATCCTTCGGGTACAAGTCCGCTCACACTTCTGTACAACGCTTTATGTTCGAAATACATCACCGGGTTGGGATCTTCCAACGCAGCTATCATCAAGCCTTTTGCATCTTCCGGTGTAGAAGGATACACCACTTTTAAACCCGGTGTATGTGTAAACCACGCTTCGGTACTTTGCGAATGAAAAGGTCCTGCACCAACACCGCCGCCTGTAGGCATGCGTATGACAACATCGGCTTGTTGACCCCAACGATAATAAATTTTTGCCAGGTTATTGATAATTTGATTGAATCCTACTGTAACAAAATCTGAAAATTGCATTTCCATCATCGATTTAAATCCTTTGATAGACAAGCCCAATGTGGCACCCACAATTGCACTTTCACACAATGGTGTATTGCGCACTCGTTCTTTGCCATACTTTTCCGCAAAGCCTTCTGTGACTTTAAAAGCACCGCCGTATTCTGCAATATCCTGTCCCATCAATATCAAATTCGAATGACGTTTCATACCTTCATCCAAGCCTTCTGTAATGGCATTAATCAATTTCATTTCCTTCTTGGGTAATGAATCAATGCCGGAACTTGTGTTTGAAATATAGGGTGCATACACATCCTTCACTTCTTCTTCAGTATTTGGAACAATAGGTTGCGTGGCAAATCCACGTTCGAGATTTTGTTCAATATAAATTTTATAGCTTTCTCTAAACAACTCTACCGAGGAAGTTGTGAGTACTTCTTGTTCAATTAAATAATTTTCATAGTTCATCAATGGATCTTTCTTACCCCAAATTTCAAACAATTCTGGTGGCACATATTTTACACCACTCGCTTCTTCATGCCCACGCATACGAAAGGTCATGCATTCAACAAGAATAGGTTTTTGTTCAGTGATACAATAATTCCTAGCGGCTTTTATATTTGCATGCACTTCCAAAATATTATTTCCATCAATGGTGATGGCTTTCATTCCATACCCAATTCCTTTATCTGCAATTTGTTTGCATATAAATTGCTCACTGCTTGGTGTGCTCAGTCCGTAGCCATTATTTTCAACAATAAAAATAACCGGCAAACCCCATACTGCAGCCACATTCAAAGCTTCATGAAAATCACCTTCACTCGTGGCGCCATCGCCGCTAAAAGCAAGCGATATTTTATTTTCTTTACGAAGTTTATGTGCCAATGCAATACCGTCGGCGATCGCTAATTGCGGACCAAGATGTGAAATCATACCGCATATATGATGTTCGTTACTTCCGAAATGAAAACTGCGTTCTCTGCCTTTGCTGTAACCTTCCTTGCGCCCTTGCCATTGAATACATAATTTATCCAACGGCATTTTACGTGCTGTGAACACACCCAAATTTCGATGCATAGGCATAATATATTCATCTTCATCTAATGCAATCGTGGCACCAACGGCCACAGCCTCCTGACCGATACCGCTAAACCATTTACTAATTCTTCCCTGTCGAAGAAGAATCAACATTTTTTCTTCTATCATGCGGGGCAGCAAAAGTTCTCTGTAAATAGAAATTAATTCTTCGTTCGAATAATTGGTTCTGTCGAAAATCATGGGGCAAAGATAGAGAATAGATATTAGATGTTGGATGTCAGATGTCAGTGGATTTCTCCGTTCTGACATGGCTCTTTGATTTTTAATGACAATCCATTAAACTACACCAACTCGACTTTAATACCGAAATGAAATACTATTGGTACATATAGTATTTCAATCGGCACCCTAACCGTTTGCAGTCAGGGCCATCTAAGATTCCTAAATAGCACGTTGGTCTATTTTATAAATCAAGAAGTTATAATTTGCTGTATCATCGCGAACTGATTCTGAATACCTGGTAAAACTTTTAAAACCCAAGGTCTATGTTTAGATGTATAACTCGTTGGCAAAATCTTATTATGAGATCTTAATCGTTGTTGTATATCTATGGTACAGCTAGTTGTTAGAACAACAGTGTAGCTCCTTCTCGCTACTTTCGAAATACAGACAAATTTTTTCTTACTACTCATATCTCACTACTAACTACTATTCTTTATCTTTGCGCCCTTATGGCATTGTCAAAAAATTATATTCCTCAGGAAGTAGAAAATAAATGGTACGAACATTGGATGACGAAAGGTTATTTCAATTCAGTACCCAATGAAAAACCTGTATATACGATTGTGATTCCTCCGCCTAATGTGACAGGTGTGTTGCATATGGGTCATGCATTGAATAATTCGGTGCAGGATGTCTTGCTTCGGTATGCTAAACTAAAAGGCTATAACACTTGCTGGGTGCCTGGTACAGACCATGCATCCATTGCCACTGAAGCAAAAGTAGTAGCGATGTTGCGTGAAAAAGGGATTGACAAAAATGCATTAAGCCGGGAAGAATTTTTAGCCTATGCATGGGAGTGGAAAGAAAAATATGGCGGTATTATTTTGCAACAATTAAAAAAATTGGGTTGTGGATTAGATTGGAATCGAACGTCCTTTACGATGGATGAAGATTATTACAAAGCGGTGATTGATGTGTTTATAGATTTGTATAATAAAGGCCATATTTATCGTGGTGTGAAAATGATTAATTGGGACCCGAAAGCAAAGACTGCTTTGAGTGATGAAGAAGTGAATCATAAAGAGGTGAATAGTAAGTTGGTTTACGTGAAGTATTTTTTATCAATGTCCGATGCCTCGGAATCGATGTCCGATGTCCGGGATTCGATGTCCGGAAATACAATCGAAGAAACAAGCCGTACATCAAATCTCGAAGGAGAGTCCCCCGAACATCGAACATCGAATATCGAACATCGCACATCAATTACCATCGCCACCGTTCGCCCCGAAACGATACTTGGTGATGTAGCCATTTGCGTGCATCCCGATGATGAGCGATATAAACACTTGGTTGGAAAATATTGTTATGTGCCCTTGATCAACAGAAAAATTCCGATTATTGCGGATGAATATATTGATATGGAATTCGGAACGGGTTGTCTGAAAGTGACACCGGCTCACGATATCAACGATTACAACTTAGGACTTAAACATAAACTTCCTGTCATTGACACATTAAATGAAGATGGCACAATGAGTGAAGCTGCACAGCTTTATATTGGTGAAGACCGGTTTGATGTACGAAAAAAAATTGTTGAAGATTTACAGGCGGCCGGACATATTGAAAAGATAGAAGATTATAAAAATCAGGTTGGATTTAGTGAACGAACTGATGTAGTGATAGAACCCCGTTTGAGTATGCAATGGTGGTGCAAGATGGAGACAATGGCCAAACCTGCATTAGATGTGGTGATGAATGATGAGATAAAATTTTATCCGCCGAAATTTAAAAACACTTATCGTCATTGGATGGAGAATATTAAAGATTGGTGTATCAGTCGACAACTCCGTTGGGGACATCGAATACCGGCTTGGTATGATGAGCAGGGGAATTTTGTGATTGCGAAGACCGAGGAGGAAGCGCTGAAAGCGATGTCCGATGTCCGTGATTCGATGTCCGGAAATACAAATCTCGAGTCAACTTCCCCGAACATCGAACATCGAATCCCGGACATCATTCTCACGCAAGATCCAGACGTTCTCGATACTTGGTTCTCGTCATGGCTTTGGCCGATGGAAGTTTTTGGATGGAATAAAAATAAAGAGCATAACAAGGAACTCGATTATTATTATCCAACGGCGACACTTGTGACCGCTCCTGAAATTATTTTCTTTTGGGTGGCGCGAATGATTATGGCCGGACTTGAATACAAACAACAAATTCCTTTTCAGCAAGTTTATTTTACGGGTATTGTGCGTGATAAACAAGGGCGTAAGATGAGTAAGTCGTTAGGAAATTCTCCTGACTTGTTAGGGATGATAGATAATTTTGGTGCCGATGCGGTTCGTTTTGGTGTATTGATTGCTTCACCGGCCGGGAATGATTTATTATTTGATGAAAGCACTTGTGAGCAAGGAAAGGTCTTCGGAAATAAATTGTGGAATGCGTTGAAATTGATTCATATATTGAATGAGAAGGAACGGAGTGTAGATGAAACCGAATCTGTTATTTTCCCAAGCTTGTGGTTTGAACAACGTTTGCATGAGGTGCAATTATTGGTTGAAAATGATATTAAAGAATTTAAACTCAGTGAAGCCTTAAAGAAAATTTATTCATTGATATGGGACGATTATTGCAGTTGGTATCTCGAATGGATTAAGACAGCGCCTGACCAACCAATGAATGAATACAATAGTTCAAAAGCTAATTTTTTCTTTGAAGAATTGATGAAATTATTGCATCCTTTCATGCCTTTTATTACAGAAGAAATTTATCATCAACTGAAAGAAAGGGCTGAAGGAGACGATATTGTGCAGCAAACCATTTCGCATGCAACAGACATTAATCGTGCAATTTTAGAACAAGCAGAAATACTTAAACATATTATTACAGCCATTCGTGATGTGCGTGTGAAACAACATTTAAAACCTAAGGATGAAATTGCGTTGTTTTTGCCGGAAGCCTATAAACAAAAATTGCAGGCGATTGAGCAAGTATTGCAAAAGCAATGTTTCGCCACGTCGATTACGTATACAAATGAAACTGTAGCAAATGCTATTTCATTTGTGGTTGGTAAATTGCAATGTTATTTTACCACTGAAAAAGAAATTGACAACTCACAGCAATTCGAGCAATTAAAAAAAGATTTAGATTATTACAAGGGCTTTTTAATTAGTGTTGAAAAAAAATTGGGGAACGAAAAATTTGTAGCGAATGCCAAACCGGAAATTATTGAAGGAGAAGTTAAAAAGAAAAATGATGCGGTAGAAAAAATTCGGATTATCGAAGAAAGTCTTACATTGCTTTAAGTTTTATTTTTTAAACATATGAAAATCAGTTCCAAAATTACCATCGCTTTTTTATTGAGTTTGCTGCTGCCTTCCTATGCCTTTATGAGTGATAACACTTCTACTGCAAAATATATGTTTACTTCTTATTTGGGTTGTGCAGAAATGCAATCTTCGTTCGTCCCGAAAAATACATTTGACAGTTTGGTCGCGTCCCGCTTGTGTGCAAAGGATAGTACTAAAAATATGTTTCCGATTCAAAGCTTTGAAATTACATATGCTGAACGTGGCTTGTATCAAGACTCTTCAGGCTTGCCCATTATTTTTACAGATTATTCAACGGTGCAATGTGTAAACGATACCATTCCTAAACGTTGGGTCAGTTTATTTAAAGAGCGAAGTTATAAAGGCGATACGGTTTATTTCGATAATGTAAAAGTATTGGGGAGTGATAATAAATCACATCCGTGTAAAGGACTGAAAATTGTGATACAATAATAGCGTCACAACTTTAATTCTTCCCGACAAACGGATTATTCATTTTTTATGGTTTGCTTCTTTACGTAAATCTGCTTAGTTTTATAAAAAAATAGGATGGAAGAATTAGTAGCCATACGAAAACGGGTAAAGAAATATGTGGATACGGCTGATGAAAAGTCGTTAAAAATGATTTACTCTTTTTTAGAAGCCGACCAACACATAGATTGGTGGGATGAATTACCTGCTGATGTGAAACACCAAATTGATGATGCCAATAAACAATTAGATAATCAAACTGGCATACCCCATAGTCAGGTTGTAAAAAAATTTAAGACATGGGGGTTGAAATAATATGGCCAGAAATCAATCTCATCCTTTGAAGAGATTATTGAAAATTTATTTTATTATTGGTCAGAAAAAGAAGTGTCTTATTCACAGGCAAAGTCTCCGAAGTACTAGTTTTGTTAAACACTAACCCTCAATTATTTTCGGTTTCTAAATCAAAAAAGTTTCATCACAAAGCTGTTCTCAATTATCACGTTTCGATGTATTACAGATTCAGGCCACGTAAAAGAATAATAGAAATTCAATTATTCAGGGAAAATAGAAGGAAGCCTATTTAGTATTTTGTTGACGAGATTTTTATTGACATTACAATATTTAATTCTTCCCAACAAACGGATTATTCATTTTTTCAAAACCGATATTCGTCTTGGGGCCATGTCCGCTATACACCGTAACGTCATCGGGTAATGTAAACAGTTGTGTATGTATACTATTGACTAATGTTTCATGATTTCCTCCGGGCAAATCGCTTCTGCCGACACTGAGATGAAAAAGCACGTCACCACTCACCACAAACATTTGTCCTTCATGATAAAAGCAAACACTTCCCGGTGAATGACCCGGTGCCAGTAATACTTTGAATAAATCATTTCCTACCCTTACATATTCATTTTCCTGCAAATAATAATCAGGCTCAGGCGATTCCACAAATGTAAGATTATACATAGCACCGGCGCTTTTCTGATGATCAAAAACCGGCCGGTCAAGTTCATGAAAAGCAAATGGCACTTTGTACTTCATCACTACGGCAGCATTGCCGAAAATATGATCGATATGCGTATGTGTGTTAAGTAACAATACCGGAGTAATATCCATGTCAGTGATATATTTAAAAAAGGAATCAAATTCGTGCAATTCATACATACCCGGATCAATAATAACAGCTTCTTTGTTTTCGTTATAAAGAATGTAGGTGTTTTCCTGAAAGGGACCGAAAGTGAATGATTGAATTGTAAGCACGTAAAAAATAATTTGAGGCAAATATAGTAGAAAGAAATAATTCAATAACGTCTTAACTCAATAACTCACTAACGCCGTAACCTATAACAAAAATTTCCCTTGCTCATCACCTTCCTTTTCCGTATTTTTAATTTTCATTTTTGTTCATGTATAAGAAAATAATTCTCCTTGCTCTATTCTCAACATTGTCTTTCATTTCGAAAGGACAGGCATCGTGGGAACAATTCGGACAAAACCGTGTGCAATACCGGACCTTTGAATGGAAATATTTCGACAGTACTCATTTCAGAACATTTTATTACGATTATGGCAAAG
>JANNYV010000090.1:0-3527 GCA_031410275.1 Bacteroidota bacterium | reverse complement strand
CCTTGCGGTTATCGCAATAAATAGGGCTCTTCCAACCGCTTGCCCATGTAAAAGGATTTTGTATATTTAATTTTACCGCATTAATTTGCAACAGTTTTTCAGCTATAACTAATTCTCGTTTCATAGTGTGCAAACCTACATTGCGAATGCTGAATATACAAATGAAGAAGTGTATGATTAAAATTGTTCTGAATAATAAGCAAATTTTTCTTTGTGAAGACCATCACTCTATCATCAGAGATAATGCGGTTACAAATGCCTGTATTTTGTTTGTATTAACTGAGCAGAAAGCATTGGAACTTGTTGATACATTGTTAATTTCTGAAATTCAGAATGCCATTGTTGTTGGCGATATTGAAGCGAATTTGGGTATGATGATGCAAGCGTTTACAGTAATTAAAGCAGCTGGAGGTGTTGTATTTAATAATAAAAATGAGCTGTTGTTTATTTACAGAAGAAAAAAATGGGATTTGCCCAAAGGTAAATTAGACGAAGGTGAAAGCATTGAAGAATGCGCCGTACGGGAAGTATATGAGGAGACAGGATTGAAAAATATTGAAATCGTACGAAAAGTTTGTACTACTTATCATCTCTATTTAGAAAATGAAATTATCTTGAAAGAAACAACTTGGTATCTAATGTATACTGAAGATAAATGGCTGACTCCGCAAAAAGAAGAAGGAATCAAAAAGGTAATTTGGGTGCACAAAAATAATATCAGGTTTCAATTGGCAAATACCTATCAGGCAATCATTGATATTTTTGAGCAATTACTGAATGAAGAATAAAAAAAAGAATCCGCCTTGCGACGGACTCTAATTGAAAAAGTCACATAAATAACCTACTGAGAGCAAATATAATAGTAGCCTTCCCACATTGCTTAAGAAAATTAGTATTTGGCAGTTTGCAATGAGTATTTGGCAGGTTTGAGTGAGTATTTGGCAAGAGGGCAGGAGCTGTGATAGTCATAGGAAATAGGGAATCTCGAATAATTCATCATTTAATTTATCATTAATCATTTCCATACAACTATGAACAACTCGCCATTATTGAATTCTCAAGAAGTTTTACAAACCTATTTCAGCAAGGTAGATATTGTGCAACAAACCGCTGAACAAATCAAGAAGGACTTTGGTATATTTGGTTTGGAAATAAATTTTTCAGGCGGCACTGAAAATGCTTACACCGAATTGCACCGGCAATTAATTTCTCAAATTGAATTATTAATCAGAAACTCATATTCAACACTCATTTCTGTTCTTTACAGAATAGACCTTTCTGAAGATGAAGTAAAAAAGGGTGAGGCGGAATTGCCAAATTATAATCAAGTAGAAGCGCTGGCTCATTTGATTATAGTTAGAGAGTTAAAAAAAGTGTTAAGTAGAAAGTACCATTCATAATACATTTGCATGATGCAACATTTCAATATTCGTGTCTATGGGGTTTGGATCAATGAGAATCATCAAATTCTTGTCAGCGATGAGCGTATGGGTGATTTTAAGTTTACAAAATTTCCAGGTGGTGGTTTAGAATTTGGTGAAGGAATTAAAGATTGTTTGATTAGAGAATGGAAGGAAGAGATGAATATAGATATTGAAGTACTGGAGCATATTTATACAACTGATTTTTTTCAAATTTCAGCATTTGATAATTCATCTCAAATCATCAGTATATATTATAACGTAAAGCCAATTTCGCAATTGGTGTTAGAACTAAAAGAAAAGCCATTTGATTTTAATTACTCAGGGCGGGCAGAGCAATGTTTTCGATTAGAACCGATGCATGCTTTTTCAAGTAGTAAGGTAACATTGCCAATTGATAAAATAGTAGCAGATATATTAGGTAAGCAACAAACAATGAAGAGTGAGTAATAGGAAATTATCAATAAGCCATTTGAAATAAGATTCAGGTAACCGGCAGTAAAGGTAGCAACGGGATCTTCCTGAAAATGCTCAATAAAATTTCAAAGGGGTTCTATATTTTTATATTTCAAAATGCTTATGACTCAATTACGCTAATTGAACTTTCAACTCTTCATAATTCATTTTTAAACATCATCAGAATTTCTTCTTTACGATGACGGCTTACCGGGATATTCGTACCATCTTCCATAACTAAAAATCCACCATCTTTTTTACTGTATTGTTCAATATGTTTTGCGTTAATGACATATGACTGATGAGGGCGAATGAAACCCATCGGTGATAGAATGTCTTCGAAATGCCTAATCGTTTTAGAAGCAATTACCTTTTCGCCATTTCGCATTTGCAAAGTGGTGTAGTTGTCATTACTTTGACAAAACAGAATTTCCTTTGGGTCATAAAATAAAATTTTATCCTGAAAACTGACTGCAATTTTATTTCCGGTTATGGGTGGCGACACAACTGTTGGAGAACTCGTTAAATTATATTGTTGCAATAAATTTGTCAATTGACTCTGTATATCTACTTGCCCTTTTACCTTTCTGAATTTGTTGATCGCATTGTTCAGCAATTCTTCATCGATAGGTTTTAATAAATAATCAAGGGCTGAAAGCTTAATGGCATTAATGGCATACTGATCGAATGCGGTTGTAAATATTACATGAAAATTATGCTTCTCTAATTTATGTAACAAATCAATTCCGGTTAAGAAAGGCATTTGAATATCTAAGAAGATAAGGTCTATTGAATTGTTTTGCAAAAATTCTAATGCCTTCTTCGATGAGGTAAATTTTTCAACGATAGTGATATCCTCAAAATTTTGTTTGATAAGAATTTCAAGTACTTCAACACAATTCAATTCGTCATCAACAATAATTGCTTTATACATGGGGATTGTTTTATTAATTTAAAGATATTTTTTCTTCGATAAAAATATTGCTTGGGATAATTATTTTAATGGTTGTGCCACTCGGGTTGTCCTGTTCATCCACTTTGTCAATGACAGTCACACTCGAAATATTTCCATGACCGTTATTCATCAATTTTAACCTGTTCTCACCTAATTCCATACCGAATGATTTTCGGTGTTTGGGTTTTTGTTCCAGCTGTTCAGCTATCATTCTGCCAACGCCATTGTCGTCAATCAGTATACAAACGCTTTCCATCGATTGCTTGCGAACCCTGATGGTAATATTTTTTTCACCTTCCTTGTGCAACAGTCCATGCCATATCGCATTTTCGACGTAAGGTTGTAACAGTAAAGAAGGAATTAAAATATTGGATGTATTAATATCAGATTCAACATCAATCAAGTATGAGAATTGATTATTGAAACGCATGCCTTCGATATGCATATAAAGTTCGATGGTATTCAATTCTTCTTTCAATGTAATATACGGACTTGATGAATGATTTAAAATATTACGTACAAGCTGTGAAAATTTTACCAAATATTTTGAAGCCATTTTATTATCATTCTTCAAAATATAGCTGTTAATCGAATTTAATGAATTGAATAAAAAGTGGGGATTAATTTGAGCTCTCAAGGCTTTCATTTCTACCTCTGCAATTTCTTTGGTATGAATAATTTTAAGATCTTCTTGT
>JANNYV010000089.1:0-3696 GCA_031410275.1 Bacteroidota bacterium | reverse complement strand
TTATAATTTTTTGCCAACGCTTGATTCAAATAAATGAGCTTGGAAAGATTACTTGATTTTTTTGCTAAGTCAATCCCCACAAGCGCAACAGCAATTCCTTTATTAGTTTGGTTAGTTGTTGCATAGAAGCGCGAAAGCTGCCCCATATCTGCAATGATATAAGGAAGGTCGCCGATTTTTTGTCTTATTTCCAATGCGTCTTCTAAATCTTTTTGAGCCTCTTTCATCTTATTGACTTTCGAATAAATATCTGCTCGAATGTTCAATGCGTTTGCCTGATTACCCAAATTCTCGACTTCCGTACTATATTTCAAGCCTTGATTAATATAATAAATTGCGGAATCATATTTCTGTACATTTTCATAGCAAGAAGCAATATTATTATGCAATGAACTTGCATTCGAAAGCAAATTAATATTATTTGTATAATGTAGTCCTTTATTCAACCAATTGACGGCTTCCTGGGTATTTTCTAATTCCATATTTGCCCAACCAAGGATTGTATAGGCTCTCAAAACAAATAAGGTGTCTTTTATTTTTTCAGATCCTTCAAGAAATTCAAGGACGGTTTCGATGGCCTCTTTATACTGATTATCACGAATCAATGCAATCGATTTATTACAGCGTATTTCTAAACGAAGGGACTCATTATTTTTAACTATTGGAATATGACGAAGCAAACTATCTGTGTATATAACTGTCTCTGCCGCTTTGCCTAATTTTAAAAAATAAAAGCAATAAAAATTCTTGAACCTGTAATATGCTATTGAGTTTGGATTCGATATCGAAATTCCCAAATTTACATACCTCAATAAACTATCCGCTGAAAGTGAGTAATACTGCTCACACATATTCATGGCAATCTTTTCTTGTTGTTGTACGTCAACCGTTTGAACAAATTGAGTTCGCAGGCTGTCAATTTTTTTTGTTTGCGCACTGACAAAAGTTGTTGTGATACAAATCAGAAAGGAGAATACTATTTTAACTTGTTTTGTACACATTGAATCAGAATCGAAATTTAAATGTACACTATTTTGGGGAACTACATAAATGAGGAAAAAGGAACTCGCTAATGACTATTCGCACTTCGCTATTCGCTCCTCGCTATTAACTATTCGCTCTTGAAAAGAACTCCTCATTGCAAAAAATGAAGACTACTACAAATTAAGTATTGATTACCGTGAGCTTTCTATGGACTTTTGTTCCCGATAAAGACTGTTTATGCTCTAATCGCTACCTATTTATTAAATAAAAAACAAACAATATCATGAAATCACTATTACTAACACTTGTTGCATTGATTGCATTCAGCATGATTACAAATGCGCAAACATGGAATGGTTCTAACAGCACAAATTGGAATGACCCTTTAAATTGGACACCAAATGCTGTACCATCTACAACTTCAACAGTAACCATTAATGCAGCACCTAACAATGCAAAATTGCCGGCTAATACAACTGTTGGACTCTTTGCTGCCTCTAATGGCACACTAGATATGAATGGCTTTGTACTTACTATTGGAGGCGTAAACAATTATTGTATCATTCAAGGAATGACATTGATTAATACAAATGTCGCAACCGATATTGTACTCAATATTACTACACCAACAGGTGGTTACTACACATCGTTTAATGGCTGTACAGTCAATGATAAGATTACATTTAATATTACAGGGAACGATAATTTTAATGAAGGCTTGTCATTTGCAAATACCTTTAATGGTGATGTTGTTTATAATGTAAATAGCGGATTGGCATTTAGTTCATCCCAAAGTGCGGCGTCGCAATATAATGGCAATTTAAATTTCAACAGAACGGTTGGAGGCAATACTAATTTTTTTAATGTAGGTGGAAATGTAATCGGAAATTTTAATTATCAGAATATAGTGGGCGGTATAAATAATTTAGGGTGGAGCAGTTCTAATACCACTATAGGTGGCACCTGCACTATTAATATTGTAAATCCCAGCACGAATACTTTTAATATGCTTCGTTTAAAAAATCAAACAACAGGCGGCACCATTAATGTTCAAAACACACTTGGGTTTAATATTCAAAATGATTCTCTGAAAGTAACAACTATGACTGTACAAGGATACAGAGCGAATAATTATGCTTATTTCTTTTATAATAAAATAGAGGGCAATTTATTAGTAGAAGATCATCCAAGCTATACAGGTGGTTATAATACCGACTCTAGAGGAAATACCATTATAGGCAATTCAACCTTCAACGTAAAAGGAATGAATAATTTCTTTGAATCTAACGTAGTTGGTTATCCCAATACCTATACCGGCAATACCGTTTTTAATTTGAGTGCAAGTGGAGGACTTTATCTCTGTAATCAAGATAAATCAACCTTTAATGGTAATCTAACAATTAATAGAACAGCCACCGGCTATACAAGGGTTTTTAATTTGGGTGCTACTATTAATGGTAATTTGACATTCAACAATACAGCCTCTGGTGATAATGATCTTGGAAATGGATCTTACTTAACTGCTATTAGTGGCACTGTAAATATGAATGTGAATTTATCGCCAATCGGAGGATTTACTATGTATCGCTTGATTAATCAGACCACGGGTGGAAAAATAAATGTACAAAACTCTCGTGCATTTGATGTGCAAAATGATAGTTTGAAAGTGGACTCATTAAATATTATTTCATACCGAGGTAATGCCTATGCTTATTTTCTAAATAATCAATTGAATGGACATTTACTGATTGCGGACAGTACAAGTTATGGTAATGGATATGACACTCGGATATCTGGTAATATAATTACAGGGAACTCTCAGTTTAAAGTATATGGATCAAATAATTTAGGAGAAGCTTACACCGCTGGTTTCCCTAATACATTTAATGGCAATGTAACTTTTAGTGGTTTGGGAAGTGGAGGCATTTATACAAGTTATGCTGACAAGTCAACCATTACAGGAAACTATACAGTAAATAGAACGGTTGCAGGCTACACCCGTTTATTTGCAAATGGTGCAACCATAGGAGGTGATTTTTCGTATACAAAAAATAATGCCGGTGCTTCTGATTTAGGTACTACTGCTTCTAAAACAAGCATTGCTGGAACCATTAATATGAATGTAACGCAAACCTTGGGCACTGTTTTTTCTATGTATCGAATTCAAAACTTAACCAATGGTGGAAGCATTAGCATTGCCACCACGAGTGCTCCAAACATACAACAAGATTCATTACTTGTTACATCCTTCAACTACAATGGATATGGACCGTCAGGCTATGCTTATTTTTTAAATAATCAACTGACGGGTAATTTAACGTGGGCAGATGATGCTGGTTTTACAAGTGGTTATAATACAAATGTTCAAAATAATACGATCAATGGTAATTCTGTATTTACTATACTTGGCACCAATCAATTTGATGAATCTAACTCTGCACAACCCAATATATTCAATGGCAATGTGACTTATAATTGTAATGGTACAGGAGCCTTAATTACCAGTGAAAATTCAAAAACTATGTATAATGGCAACTTAACTGTAAATAGAACCGTGGCAGGTTATACTCGTTTATTTGCAAACGGAGCCAACATTAGCGGTAATTTTTCATTTACAAAAAATAACGCAGGTGCATCTGACATTGGACAAATAAGTAATAAAACAACCATTGGTGGAACCATTAATATGAATGTAACTCAAACGTTGGGAAA
>JANNYV010000088.1:0-13228 GCA_031410275.1 Bacteroidota bacterium | reverse complement strand
TAATCAAAGCGGAAAAGTAGTAGGCTTTGGTGCACGTATTTTAAAAAAGAATGATAAAGCGCCCAAGTATATCAACACGCCCGAGAATGAAATTTACCACAAAAGCAAAACACTGTATGGCATTTATTTTTCAAAGACTGCCATCAGTTCATTAAATGAATGCTTTTTGGTAGAAGGCTATACCGATGTTATTTCATTGCATCAAACCGGAATCGAAAATGTGGTCGCAAGCAGCGGCACTTCACTCACTGAAGATCAATTGAAATTGATAAAACGCTATACAAAAAACCTGACTATACTCTATGATGGTGATGCCGCCGGTATTAAGGCAGCAGTTCGCGGATTAGATATGGCCATCGAGCAAGGTTTGAATGTGCATGTGGTTTTATTACCCGATAATCACGACCCTGATAGTTATGTACAAGAAGTAGGTGTTGAGAAATTTAATGAATATGTAAAAAATAACAAGAAAGATATTATTCTGTTTAAACTTGAAGCCTCCCTGAAAGAAGCGAATAATGACAGCGTAAAAAAATCGGAATTGATTAATGATATCGCAGAAACACTTTCAAAAATAAATAAGGTTGAAGAGTTTACCAAACAGCAAGATTATGTACGCCGTTGCTCTCAACTACTACAAATAGATGAAGCCGGACTGATTGCGTTAGTCAATAAAAAAATCAGGGAGAAGATTGTAAAGAACGAAGGCTTTGATAAAAAAGAAGCTGAAACACTTGAACAGCAAGCAACACCTGAGCAACAAACACAACATGATATCATTGATTTACTGCAAAAAGATTATTTGCAGGAGAAAGGACTGATACGAATTTTATTAGAGAGTGGCGACAAACCGTATGATGAAAAATCGAGTATCGCCGATTTTATTCGTGTAAAAATTGGCGATGCCGATTTTGAAAACAAGTCGTGGATGAATATTTACAATGCGTACTTCTCACATCTTGATGAAACATTACAATTTCCGAAGGATCAATTTTTTACTTATCATGATGATGAACATATCAGAACATTTGCGATTGAGGCGCTTTATTTCCCTTACGAATTAAGTGCAGGGTGGGAGGAAAAACATCATATTGCCACACCGTCAAAAGAGATGACTTATGTGAATGATGTGAATGATACGGTTACGTTTTTCTTGTTACGCAAAATTCGCAACATGCATAAAGAATTGTTTGATGAATTAAGAACGCTTAACGACACCAATCAGGATGAGGTGATGATATTACAATTATCAATTATTGAATTAAAAAAAACAGAAGCAAGTTTGCTCGAGCCAATGAAAACGGTGATGACAAAATAAGTGGCTAAAAGGTTTAGCGTTGTAAGTTTACATACTGAATATGATTTGTAAATTACCTCGGAGCAAGTATCCTGCTAGTAAAAATAAATTCATTTCTAAGCAATTAGAAATATGCGCTATGTATCTTTGAAAACAATCTTCGCCATGAATGCAACAGCCATTTTCTCCGCAAAAAAAAACATCGCAGGATCCGTTATTGATGTCGCTGATACACTCAGCATCGAAGAAATGCTAAGCATCTCTGTGAATGGGAACCCATATACCATCACCATGCGTACACCCGGTTTTGAAGAAGAACATACCAGAGGAATTTTATTGACTGAAGATGTGTATTCAAATCGTACTGTGAACCCTCCATTTTTTATTCTCGAAAAAAACGAACACGGTTTTATCACAAAAGTAAATGTGGTAATTCCTGAATCTGAATTACAAGCAGGAATTCATCAGCAACGAAATCTGCTGTCAGTAAGCAGTTGCGGCATGTGTGGCAAATATGAAATGGATTTAAGATTGCATGGCGTTCTACAGCACAAACAAAAATTGAATGCATCATTGGTTCAAAAAATGTTTAAGGAAATGTCTTTGCATCAACCTAATTTTTCTGAGACCGGCGGTTGTCATGCATCCGCTTTATTTACTATTGAAGGAAAATTTTTAGATTGTAAAGAAGATATTGGCCGGCATAATGCAGTTGATAAAGTGATAGGCAGTTTGTTACTTCAACATCGTTTGCAGGAAGCCTCCATTATTTTAGTGAGCGGCCGGGTATCTTATGAAATTGTAAATAAAGCGCATAAAGCGGGTATTCCTTTTTTATGTTCCGTGTCTGCCCCATCGAGTATGGCCGTTGAGTATTGCCAACAAAGTGGTATTACATTGTTGGCATTTTGCAGAGGAGATAAATTTACGGTGTATTCAAATGCGCAGAATATAGAAACAGTGTAAACAGGATTCGATGTCCGATGTTCGATGCTCGATGTTCGATGTCCGCAGAATCACTCCATTTTTTAGTCCATCTTATACCTTACGACTTACGACCTCACTAGGGCTAAGTTGAGGCATTGGTAATGTGCGGTAGTGGAGTGAATTCCCAAAATCTATAAGGTTTTAAAAAATCTTATAGGCCTTTCAAGCAGCAGCAATTGCAAAATGGCAGCTTTGTGGTTGCTCAATGAACTTTCTTTATTCAGCTATTGATTCTTAATGCATACAGATTATCTTTAACTCCGACTCTTTCTCAGACCACCGAATATCCTAAACTACTTTAATCAATTAAACACAGTAAGTATGAAATTTCTTATGTTAGTTATTACCCTAATTCCTAATTTCCTCATTACATCTGCACAGGATATTGACATTTTATATGGCGTTAAAATTGAACTGAGGGATGGTGTTCAATTGAATGCAACGATTTACAAACCACATGAGCAGAAAGAAGCATTGCCTGTAATATGTACAATGACTCCATATATTAATGACACCTATCATGAAAGAGGAACTTATTTTGCAGCGAATGGTTATGTTTTCGCTTCCATTGATGTAAGGGGAAGAGGTAGTAGCGATGGTACTTTTGAGCCATTTACACAGGAAGCGAATGACGGTTATGATATTGTTGAGTGGTTGGCAAAACAACCTTATTGTAATAGCAAAGTGGCTATGTGGGGAGGATCTTATGCCGGTTATAATCAATGGGCCACCACAAAAAAATTACCGCCACATTTAAAAACGATTGTTCCTGCAGCCTCAGTTAGACCCGGGCTTGATTTTCCAATAAGTAATGGTATTGGTTGCTCTTATGCAATTCAGTGGTTTACCTCTGTCAGTGGGAAAATTGGAAATGATAATTTATTTCAAGATTACTATTTCTGGAAAAGCAAGTATACTGAACGCTATGAGAAAGATATCGCGTTTAATAAATTTGATTCCCTGGTTGGTAATCCTGATAAAAATTTTAAAAAATTTACTGCTCATTCCTTCATGGATAATTATTTTAAAAACATGAGTCCGAATGAAAAAGAATATAACCAAATGAATATTCCAGTATTAACCATCACCGGTTGCTATGATTCGGACCAACCCGGAGCGTTGAGTTATTACAGAGAATTTATGACGAATGCTCCCTTATCTGCAAAGAATAATAGCTACCTTATTATTGGACCGTGGGATCATGGAGGAACCCGCACACCGCGAAAAGAACTAGGTGGTTTGACGTTTGGTGATGCTGCATTACTAAACATGAATGATCTTCATAAACAATGGTATGATCACATATTAAAGGACAGCGTTAAACCTATGTTCCTGCAAAATAAAGTAGCCTATTATGTGACTAACACAGACAAGTGGAAATATGCTGCGTCCTTAAAAGAAATTGGAAAGACAACAGATACATTCTACCTGAATAGCGCAAATAGTACACAAAACGATATTATGCATTCCGCTTTTCTGCAACCGGATGCGCCGGAAAATAAAACCATTCCTGCCACTTATGTATACAATCCGTTAGACAAGCGATTGGGAGCAATAGAATTAAATTGGAGTGTTTTAACCAATCAAACCATGGCTTATGATATAAAAAATGACGGGGTTATTTATCATTCGGCACAATTTGAAAATGAAACAGAGGTATCAGGTTTTTTTGAGCTGAAAGCTTATATCCAAACTGACGTTAAAGATGTAGATATTGTGGCTAACGTTTACGAAATAAAGTTAGACGGAAGCAGCGTTTTTTTAACAAGCAATGCCATAAGAGCAAGATATAGAGAAAGTCTCGAAACAGAAAAACTCTTACTACCCGGCGAGATTAATTTATTTGATTTTAAGGACTTTTCATTTATATCAAGAGTCATAGAAAAGGGCAGCCGTTTACGGTTACTTATAACCTCACCTAATTCTATTCAAATACAAAAGAATTATTGCAGTGGGGGTATTGTTGCTGATGAATCCGCGAAAGATGCGCATATTGCTCATGTTAAAATTTATAATGATAGCAATCATCCAAGTATATTAATAATGCCTTTTGTGAATAATTAATAATACAAAACAACACATACAGCCATCATATTGAAAGGCGTATCAGAATCGATTTCAATATTAAACAAGATTGCTTTGCTATGATTTAATTACTCGACCGAAGTCGAAATAAACTTGCCTGCTTTGATGTCCAACATCTTCCTAATAATTTTCCGCTAACTGTATGGATGTTTATGTATCTTCATTCTGAAACACGGCATTCAACCAACGACTACATTGCTTACAGTAAAAAAGACTTTTTGCAACTTTAAAGATACTAACTTGAAGCCCCTATTAAAAAACAAAATGGAGAAAAAGGAAATAGAAATATTTTATCCGACAAGCCTTGCAGCGTGGCGAAAATGGTTAGAGAAAAACCATCTTTCGAAACAAGCTGTATGGATTGTCTTTTATATAAAAAGTTCAGAAAAAAAATCGATCACTTGGAGTGAAGCTGTTGATGTTGCTCTTTGCTTTGGTTGGATAGACAGTAAGAAAATAAAAATAGACGAAGAGTCATCTCATCAATTTTTTAGTAAACGGAAATCAAACAGCACTTGGTCTAAAATAAATAAACAGAAAGTGCAACAACTTATAGAAAGTAAACAAATGAAAGAAGCCGGTTACAAATGCATCGAAATAGCAAAACATAATGGCTCATGGACACTATTAGACGAAGTTGAAGAATTGATCATTCCAAAAGACTTGGAAGAAGAATTTGCAAACAAACCAAATGCAAAAGACTTCTATTTAAGTTTAAGTAAGTCTATAAGAAAAGCAATTTTACAATGGCTTGTACTTGCCAAGCAAGCAGAAACAAGACAAAAACGAATAACTGAAATTATAGAACTTGCTGAGCAAAAATTAAAGCCGAAACACTTGCAATAGAAAAAGACATATTGCAAACCAACAGAAGCCTTCGCTCTAAGCGACGGCTTCTGTCATTATTCTACTTTCCTCCTTTTCAAATCAAAAAGTATTCAGCATAAAACTTTGATTCATGAAATAATAAAATTAAATTTATAGAGTAGGCATTTAAAGAAACCACAAATCATAAAAAATCAATTTTGAAAAACCAATATTCATTCAATTTAAAGGTATTGTGCACCTTACTTTTTTTCTCTTTTAGTACTGCCTATATACACGCGCAATCAGTTGCCAGCTATACATTTACTGAAAGCACTGAAGTGTACACCGCAGTTACAGGAACGAATTCAACAGCGACCGGAAACGATGGTACACAAATTGCCATACCCATTGGCTTTACATTTAAGTTTGGGAATATTGATTATACAACTTTCTCTATTTCAACCAATGGAATGATACGACTTGGTGGTGGGACAATTACGTCAGGGCAGTTTAATTTTTTGAGTAATACAGCTAGCCTTAGACCATTGATAGCCCCACTTTGGGATGATAATAACAGGAATACCGGCAGTATTCAATATCAAGCAAGCGGTCTTGTACCCAATCGAATTTTAGAAATTGGATGGAATCAAATAAACATCGGTGGGTCAGGCGCAACCTCATCAAACAATAAAGCTTCATTTAAAATAAGACTTCATGAAACATCGAATGTGATTGATTTTATTTATGGAGGAACATTAGCAATAGCGGGTGCACTTTCCGCGTCAATTGGATTGAATGATATGACATCTTTTTTAAGTGTTGCACCTTCATTGAGCACATCAACTTCATCATTATCTGCTACAAATAACATAAGCTCAACTAGTAATTTAGTTGGCAAAAAATTTACGTTTAGCCCAATAGCAGTTTGTCAAGGTACTCCTAATGTGGGAATCATTTCAACTCATTATAATAATCCCTGTGATAGTAATGGCAGTATAGCACTCACAATAGGTGTGAATAATACAGTCATCGGATTGAGCTATCAATGGGAACAATCATCTTCACCGACAGGTGGGAATTGGATTACCATTGGAGGAAGTACATCAGATACGTATACTGTTTCATCGCCAACGGTCTCAACATATTATACTTGTGTAACTACTTGCAATACTTCCTCGTTGTCTTCATTGGCAACACCGATAGTTTTGCAACCTTATCCTCCATTGAATGCTGAGCTTGATACGGTTTATTGTAATGGCTTAGATGCCATGGGACATCAACTTTATTATTATTCATTACATATCAATAATGCAACAAGCAGCAATGCAAACATCGCTTCCATTACATCACTTGATGGCACCATTTCAAGTGTTTCATCATCGACAATAATACCCGGAATGAATATCATTACCGGCAATTTATTTATAGGCACTTCCGTGTTGACGAAGTATGGTTTTTTTAGCTTTAAATTAAATATTGTTTACCCGCCTTCAACTGATACATGCTACAAAATAGTATACATGAATATTCCAAATTGTTCAGGAAATGTATGTGACAGTAATTTGTTACAAAACGGAACATTTAGCTTAGGACTTTTCCCCGGTTTTTTATCGGGTGTTGGAGATGTTGATCATTGGAATACCGCGAACGGAAATCCTTATGTGTTGAATAGTGCAGGATGTGATGAAATAGGCTATATCAAAATGCAAGGAAACAAACTAAGCGGCGATGCGATTCAACAAGGTTTACTTCCTGGTAATAAAATAGTAAAAAACAAATGGTATAGAGTGAGTATGTGTGTAAGGTTAGACAGCAATGTGATGACAAATCCAAATTTAAAAATGAGGGTCATGGCTTTTAATGGCTTGCTACCAACCGGGGTTCATGCACCGGCTTCATCAAGCGCTTCTATCATTGGATTTACCGGCTTAATTAATTCAAAAGAATGGACAACGGTTGAATTAGATTCATGGTATGCTTACAAGGATTTTGATAATGTCGCTATCAACATTTTTAACAATGATACGCTTATAAATTCAGTAGGATATATTGATGGCGTTTGCTTGCATTCTGTTACTGATTCGTGTGATTGCGATGGGCTTGAACGCGATTCATTAGGTAATGTCATTATCCCTTCTGAGTTACTTGCATTAATGGATACAACAGATGCAACAATAGATACTGTAGAAATGTTTATGGGAAGCTTGAAAGATATTTATGGTGATTGGAATACAGACCTCGATACCTTTTATAACGACACCCCTGATTTGTGTTGTAAATCCATTGGCGGAAAAATACCTGATGCAGCCGAAGACTTTAGTCCGGAAGATAGCTTGGCTGCTCTTGGTGTAACAATTCCAATGGATTCTGTCAGGCATATTTTATCTGATTATGCAACTTCATTGGCTGATAGTATGCTCACTAATTTTCCAAATTTTGAAGATAAATTTAGTGAGTTGGCTATGATCCCTGGTATTCAAATTGATTCGCTTTGCGAGTGTGATTCAACGACCAGTAGTATACCCAACGATCCGGCAAGTCCATTTCAAGGAATGGATATTATTTATGTACATGGTTTAGATGTCGGTGCGATCAAGAAAAAAGTATTTGATTATTCATCCTTTCAACATCTGACCAAATGGCCTGATAACAAACAAGAATTTTATAACAATTATCATGAAAATCATTACTATGGCGGATGGAAAAAATATGCAGATGATTATTGGGAAGCACATGTAAATGAATATTTGAAACCTCCCGGCACTTCATATAAAAACAGATACTTGACAATTGCATGGCCAAGTACGCAACGAATTCCGTATGATGTGCATGCCATGCTTTCGCAAATTTATGAAGCCATGAGCAATGGGCAAGGTGTTGAATTAATTGATGCCGCCGATCCGAGAGGAAAAAAAGATTTTGGCAAAAATGGACTTGTAATTATTTCCCATTCTACCGGTGGCTTGTTAACCAATGTAGCCATGGCAGTGGCTGAACAAACAAAAACAAATTTCCCCTTGCGATTAATTTATGGCCCCGCCTATCGCATGTCTGATAAAGCAAAAGTACATATTGCCATGCATACCGCTTTGGCAGGTAGCCATATTGCAACAGTGGGCTTGCTAATTTTAGATCGACCTGTATTACTTGGTTTGGCAAGCATTGTTTTTGAAGGTGGACTACCAAGTATTCCAAGTGCTGTGGATTATGCTCTCACTGCCCGAAAAAGTATATTAGTCGATTTATGTCCACCGGTGTCTCAACTGGTTTGGATGTATCCGATTTCTTTGTTGAATTTAAATCCTGTACCGACACTCACTATAGCCGGCGGAGATCCGGGAAATAGTAGCCCGAGTAATACACTTCTTGTAAAATCATTATTGCTGCCCGGGTTCGATGATGGCGTATTAACTATAGAATGTCAAGTCGGCAATCCATTACCGGCTAGCCTACCTAAAATTCCATTGCCTCCAATTTATACATTGGCATATGGTTTGGTTTCTGCGCCCGGCGTTTATTTTCCAACTAGTAATCGAAAAGCTGTTGACATGGGTATACAACCCTACCGAGCTACCTCCTATTATATTGCTCAGTTTAAAGAAGAGCATTCTCTGTTTGGAGCTGCGGCAACAGGTTGCACACCTTTTATTTCGCCAACAGGCATGGTACAACCTTTTCACTTAAATTCGTATACACGAAATTCTTTGTTGCGATACACAAAGCATTATTCATTTCTTCAATCTACTTCGTATCACAATTCGGGACCAAAGGGCACGGTACAATTTGGCAATACGCCTTATTATTCTAAGAATTATACACCCTCTTTTGGTGAGCGCAATTTTGAAGAAGAAAGCGTCATCACAAATAATATTGTGTATACGTCCGGTCTTGTTTCTTCTTCGTTTCATGGCTTAATGGAACGAACAGTGAAAGGACCTCACAAGACTATTAAATTTAAACTTTGTAAAAAATGCAAAACCTATTCGAAAACATTTTGGTTGTGGCAACGTAACTATGATCGCTTGCATGGTTTTAATGAATTGTTGGAGTGCGATTATATTTATAAATATGTGCTTAAACCTTAATGAAAAATTTGATACAGCAAAAAATAATCGTCATGAAAAATTTAAAATATTATACACTACTTATAGCTATTTCATTTTCTATATTAATACTAGAAGTGCATGCAAATCCAATTGTAGAAATTCATTCAGATAAACCATTGACACTTTGTGCGGGCGACTCTGTGAATCTGTGCGCTTTTATTTGCACAGGATGTGCTGCGCCATACACCTACAAATGGTATAAAAATGATACAACGCTTATTGATTCAGTTCAATGTATCAAGGTAAAAAATTCAGGGGCTTATTGTGTGAAAGTTACATGTGGCTCAGGATGCAAAGTCACGCAGTGTGTGCGCGTTACAATTGGGTTTCCTAATTATCAAGCAGATATTACAAATGTTTCTTGTTACGGATATTATACCGGGAAAATTAAGATCAACTCATTTACAACTTCCGGTTGCAGAAAATATCAATTGAGCCCGGGCCCAATGTGTGGTGTACCTTTTTCATATCCTCCGCAAACTTCAAATGTATTCACAGGTTTAGGTGCCGGAAATTATTGTATAAAAGTCATCGATACTTGTCATGGATGTGATACCTGTATTTGTGTTACAGTTACGCAACCACCTCTTAGTTTTTCAAGTATAAGTCATACAGCTTTTGCCGCAACGTATACTTGGCCGGTTAGCGCATCCACATTCACAGCGTCAGGAATATATACGGCAACCTTACTCAATGCAACTGGTTGCGATAGTGTAATAACCTTACATCTTACACTTATCACCGCAACTACCACTGTACTCATTTCAACCGCAACAGGTACTAGCATTGCGGGCTATTCAGGCGATCATGGACTTACTGCATTTGCAAAACTCAATAATCCAAATGATGTTGCGTATTGTAAAACAAAAGGAAATTATTATATCGCTGATTTAAACAATCATCGCATAAGGATGATAGATAGCAGTGATGTGATTACAACCATTGCAGGTAAAGGTGTTGCCGGATACAATGGAGACGGCGGACTTGCTATCAATGCAAAAATTAATTATCCTGTAAGCGTGGCTGCCGATACATTAGGCAATGTTTATTTCGCCGATCAGTCAAATCGACGTATTCGGAAAATTGACGTTAATGGTATTATTACAACTATTGCCGGTACAGGCATTGATGGTTATAATGGTGAAAATATAGTAGCCACTGCTGCACAAATTTCTTCAGTGTACGGAATCAGTGTGGATGAAACAGGCAATATTTATTTTTCAGATTATGGTAATCAACGCATCAGAAAAATAGACAAGAGCACCGGGCTCATTCATACAATAGCAGGCACAGGCGCAAGCGGTTTTTCCGGTGATAATGGGCAGGCGATAAATGCCGAAATAAACTTTCCGTATGGATTGTATGCTGATGGAACCGGGAATGTTTTTTTCGCTGACTTAAATAATAATCGAATTCGAAAAATAAATACATCTGGGATTATCACCACCGTTGCCGGTAGTGGAATGCAAGGTTATAATGGTGATAATATAAATGCTGTTGCTGCCAATTTATTTCATCCTTCAGGTGTTAAAACAGATGAAGCCGGGAACATGTTTATTGCTGATTTATATAATCATCGGATAAGAAAAGTGGATGCGAATGGGATCATAACAACCATTGCCGGAAACGGTACATTGGGCTATAGTGGAGATGGAGGGTCAAGTATATTGGCACAATTAAATTATCCATCTAATTTGACATTCGATGCAGAAGGAAATATGCTTGTTTCCGATCTTTGGAATCATGTCATTCGCAAAGTGGGAACCATTGATTCACCGACAACAACAAAACTATATTTGGAACTTTATCTGCAAGGCTATTACGCAGGCAATGGCACAATGTCTCCTGCTTTGATGAATCAGGGAATCGGAAATAATTCCGAAGTAACGGATACGATTACGGTTGAATTACGAAATGAAAATTCCCCTTATGGTTTAGTGGCTTCAACATCGTCACTGCTTTATACAAATGGAAATGCGGTTGCCTTTTTTCCACCTGTTACAGGTTCATATTACATTGTTGTCAAACATAGAAATTCAATTGAAACATGGAGTGCTAATCCGGTAGCCTGTGTTGCTGGTTGGGTTCCATGGGAATGGAAAACAATGGCGAGCCGCGCCTATGGCAGCAATCTTACGGAAGTTGAATCAGGTAAATTTGCCATCTATTCAGGCGATATCAATCAAGATCAAAATATTGATTTGATCGATTTAGCAACAGAAGAATTTGACATCAATGCATTTCAATTTGGATATTTTAATACGGATATCAATGGAGATGGTAATGTTGATTTACTTGACTCGCCCATTTTGGAAACAAATATCAGTAATTTTATTTTTTCTAATCATCCGTAATATAAGTAGAACGTAATTAGAAATAAATTTACCTGTTGTCAAAAGTCAATGTTGAAATGCGAAACCTCATTATCATTGTAGGATTTATTTTTTTATCTTATTTGTGTCATGCACAATACAGAGAGGTAGCACGATATACAACTGATAATGGCTTACCAACCAATTCTATTTACAATTGTGTTCAAGATATACAAGGATTCATGTGGGTTGCAACAGACCAAGGTGCCTTACGGTTTGACGGCAAACAATTTCAACGCTTCACTACAGAACAGGGCTTACCGGATAATGAAGTTTTAAAAATGTTGAAAGAAAATAATGGACGAATTTGGGTTCATAGCTTTAAGCAAACACCCGCATATTTTGATGATGTAAAAAACAGGTTTATCAGTGCGAAAGAAGATACGTTACTCAAAAACATTTCTAGTAAACGATTATTGTTTTGCCACAACACCTTAGACGGAGGCATGGAATTTTTATGTGAAACCGGATCTTACATCTTTGAAAATGGCAAAAAATATGAATATGATAATCGATTCGAAAAAACCTTTGGCGTATTCATTTTTAAAATAATTGACAAGGATAATTATTTGATGATTTTAGATAAGCGTGATGCAAAGGAGCTATCTATAAAACATGTATTTAAAAATGAAATTGTTGCACAAAAAAGTTATTCTACACTCGATTTTAAAACCCTAAACATTCAATATATCGTTTATGAAAATACGTTCTATTCCTTCGTTAAGCCCCAAGATATCAATTTACCAATTCAATTAATTTGCCTTTCCAATATCAAGCTTTCTCCTTTGCAATTTGACAAAGAAATAATTAATTTTAAAAAACCAGTCAATCAACTTTCAATCACTGAGCATTATATTATTGCTTCATACATCAGCAATGAGTTTGAAATATATGACAGGCAAACAAAAAAACTGTTACAGATTATTCCTACTGATTATATCGTAAATAGTGTTTTTGAAGATAGTTATGGTACATTCTGGGTTTGTACAACCAACAAAGGACTGATTAAATTTGAAAAATCATGTATTAAAAAAATGGTTCTGCCCGCTCAACTAAATAACATTCTTTTTATGAATGTGGCTTCAAATAATAAGGGTACAATGTATTTTGGAACATCCGATAATCGCATTATTGAAATGCAAAATGACAAAACAATTATTCATTCTTTGCCAATAAATTCTTCTATAAGTGGATGGCAACGGGATATCCTTTTTTCACAAAATAAAGTATTTTCATTCTCAGAAACCGCTACTTATCTAAATTTTGCTAAGCCCGTTTTAATTCCTTCATTCAATGGAGCCATCGGTTCTAAATGTGCTACAATATTAAATGATTCTATTTTAATATTTGGGAGTGTCCAGAGCTTATTCCAACTAAATTCAAAAACAGAAAAAACTGTGCCATTGCCCAATAAGTATACTCGTGTCACAAGTTTGGTCGCGTATGATGCAACTTCTGTTTACTATGGCTCTTTAGATGGTTTGCATAAGTATGATATCGAAAATAAAGTAGATATTCCACTCAACAAAATTCATACACTCTTAGAAGAGCGAGTCATTTCTCTTTGCATCACA
>JANNYV010000087.1:0-13015 GCA_031410275.1 Bacteroidota bacterium | reverse complement strand
GTGCACTTCTGTTCAGAGTTTTTATCTCGGAATAATTTGAATCTATCCGTTGAAAGGTTCCTACATTGTTGATAAAATTATCATAGCGTGCCACCGTCCCATCGATATTTCCAATCATCAGAAAATCTTTATTTGTATTATCCATCTTCCCAATGAAAGGCACACAATAACCATAAATATTACCGGCATCGCCTGCTTTAAAATTCCCAAGTGAAATTGTTTGTAATGATAATTTCTTTTGTGTGGTTGAACTCGAGTCTTCATAATACACAATATTACCCGTTTGATTACCAACTAATAAATCTGTTCTCCCATCCTGATTAAAATCAAATACTACCGGTGCGCTGTATTTCCCTACGCTAATGCTGGGTATACTATCTGTTGATAATAAAAAGTTCGGTGTCACTAAATTCGAACTCGCATAATTTTTATATACCGTGATATAGCCATTCACATTTCCCATAACTAAATCAGAAATACCGTCACCCGTTAAATCACCAAAGGTAGGAAAAATGCCGTTATAATTATACGCACTTAATCCAAGAAAATCTTTCGTTACCAATTCAAATGAAACAGAAGTAATTGTGCTGGTATTTCTGTAATAAGCTAATTTACTATACCGTGTGCCAGTTATATTATTTAAATAGCCTTCGGTACCCATAAACAAATCTTTCTTTCCATCTTTATCAAAATCAAAAAAAGTAGGATAGCTGTAAGAGCCAACATCAATCATATCAGGGGTTAATAATGAATCATGTTGATACACAAAATTAGGTGCCGCATCGGTTCCGGTATTTTTATAAAAGGCCACTGCATTGTAGTTGGCTGAGTTGGGATTTTCATCATGGGAGGTAAACAATATATCCTTGTCTCCATCATTATCAATATCTACATGAAAGGGTGCAGGCCAAGAGGGAATATGTAATGAATGATCAAGCGAATTATACAACGTATCTTGTTGTGTAATCACCGAAGCTGCACTAGTATTTCCGTTTAGCAGAAGTTGCGCATCACTGTATGAAAGATTGCCGCCCATAATATCTAAATCACCATCTCCTTCAATATCTAAAAGTGCAATACAATTACCTGTATGCCTTGTTTTATTATTTGTTGAAATCCCTTTGCAGGATGCACCTAACGTAACTGTTCTGAAAACTCCCTGATAAAATTTACCGTAACAATTATCAACCAACTCCATTCGCATACTATCACATGGTAAGCTATTTTCAACTTGTGTATTTTTAACATACACCAAATAGGTTCCATTCACATCATACGAAACTACATCCAAATCGCCATCCCCATCTACATCAATAATTGCCGGAATATCATCGGGTTGCACATATACATTTACCGGGCCAAATGCACCCGGAAAATATAAATCCTTATAATAGGTAAATTTCAATTCATTGCCCTGATAATAACCTTTGTGCACCGCCACACCCGGAATGCCCTTATGAAACAAATCGGGAATGCCGTCGCAGTTGTAATCTTTCAATATTATATAATTATAAATGGGCGGAAAGTTCTTTTCATATTTCGGATCATAACTATATTTTATTTCCCCACTAACACCTGTATTAATAAATGTTTTAATGATATAACTATTATTGTCATACAGAATTAAATCAGCCTTGCCATCATTATTTAAATCAGCATGATTTATTTGCACAGAATTAATACCACCACACCACGGCGAAGTAATAGGAATGCCGCCAACCATTACTTCCGCATCATTATACTGTTCATAAACTTTGCCCTGAAATTGTGCTGTAGCCAATTGATTGGCAAGCAACAAAAAAGCTAAACAAATAAGAAGTGAGGTAGTGATTTTTTTCATGCAATTTATTTACGGAATTGAAAGATACAAAACTATCACCGTTAGGACGAGAATAAACATGAAAGCGTTGGATTATTGTACGACCATCTGTATCGTTTGCCGGGTCTTTTGCTCTAATAAAATTGTTCTGTTTTTCAACTCCTCATCGAGTATATTTTGGGTGTAATGACGAACTGTAAACAAATATAAATTTTCATTCCGTTTGACATCATACTTTTTCTCAAGCGCTGTCAGTAATTTTTGTAATTTTTCTGTATTGCTGTCAATACATGCAACAAAACTAATCGCTGCATTTTGTATCATATTGATTTTAATTTTACATGCATGAAATAAATTATAAATCCTGCTCAGGTTATCTTCGGTAATAAATGAATAATCTCTTGTATTCACTTGCAATAAAATTTGATTTGTTTTCAATACCATAATCGGCGGGTATTGAATAGGTTTCGTTGTATTATGAATCAGAGTTCCTTTTAACTGCTTATCTAAAAAACATTTTACATACAACGGAATATTTTTATTTTGTAATGGCTTAATGGTCTTTGGATGTATCACCTGCGCACCATAATAGGCCATCTCAATCACTTCATGAAATGTTATCTCCTCAATGGCTACTGTATTAGAAAATATCTTGGGATCGGCATTTAATAAACTAGGCACATCTTTCCAAATGGTTGTACTTTCTGCATCTAAAATATTGGCAAATACAGCAGCACTGTAATCACTTCCTTCTCTTCCCAGAGTCACCGTATCATTATCATCTGTACTACCAATAAATCCTTGTGTAATAACAATCGTATTTTTTTTAAATTCTTTTTCAAATGCCTCCTTCGCTAATTGCGTTGTTTTATTCCATTGTATAACAGCATCGCGATAGGTATCATCTGTCTTTATCACATCACGCACATCAACCCATGATGTAGCAATACCCATTTGATTTAAATAAGCAGCAATAATCGCAGTCGATAATAATTCACCCGTACTGACAATTTGATCGTAATAATAATCATAAGCACGATGTGGCGTTTCACTCAAAACCCATTCTACTTCAGTACATAATGCATTTATCTGCTGAATCAATTTTGCATCATAGGCTCCCAATAATTCAGACGCATATTTTTTATGTTCATCTTCCAACTCAATAAACAAACGCTTTGCATCTTCTGCATGGTTAGCAAAAAAAGCGTCTACAATTTTCTCCAATGCATTTGTTGTTTTCCCTTTTGCAGAAATAACAACCAATACGTTTTCATGAGAATAATCCTTTATTAATTGTGCAATATTTTTCGCTCTTTCCGGCGATTCGATGGAGGCGCCTCCAAATTTAAAAACTTTCATGACGTGATACTAAGTTCGCAAATGTACTACATAAAGATGGGGATGAATTTAGATAGAGTTTATTTCTTCGGTATAATAACCTAAAATGCTATACCTATTCCTAGCATCCATCTTCTGCCTGCTTGCGGATAATAATAATTTTGTGTCGTGAGTGCATTGTTATAAAAATAGCTGTATGTATAGCCATTTGCTTCGTATTGTTTGTTGAATACATTATACAATCCTCCTTTCAAATGTAAGGTCGTATTATGTTTCAAGGCGAATGGTAAAGTACAGAGCAAATCACTGGTAAAATAACTCTTCATCATTCGTTTTTTGTTTCCTGTATTATCTAAATATTGTTCACCAACATATTTTCCATTCATGTCTATTGAAACATTTTTAAATGATGATTGATTCATATTTCTCAAAGGGTAAATTGAAATTTGTGCTGAAGAAATTAAAGCTGGTGAAAAAGAGATATCAGTATTTGAATACTTATTTTCAAGTTGTCCTCCATTATCATAATCATCGATATACTCGCTAAAGCTTTTTATTTTGTTTTGTGATAAGGCAATATTTCCTTTCAACTCTACTAATTTGCATTCGGGTTTCCAATTGGCTTCAAGTTCTAAACCGGCTCTGTAACTCTTGTCGACATTGCTTCTTGTATAGGCACCTACATCATTCAATTTTCCGGTCAACACCAATTGATCTTTGTATGACATTAAAAATGCAGTCGCATACAAGGTAATTTGTTTATTTATTAATCTAGAATAATTTAATTCGGTATTGAATAACTTTTCAGGTTTGGGTAAAAATAAAATCCCTGATTCATAGTCTTCACGGTTCGGCTCTTTTTGTGCAATACCGGCGAGTAAACTTATAATTTGCTTTTCTGTTTGATACGTCAATTTTATTTTTGGATTGAAAAATAAATAATTCAAATCGTGGTTGACTGCCGGATTTTTTCTAAATCCATGTATTGTATAATTAACATTCCGAACTTGCATATCACCAAACAATGAAAGTCCTTTGGCAAAACGGTAATCAAACATTCCATACGCATTCATTTCTTTTTTCAGTGCATTTAAATGATACCATTGGTATCCATTGTCAATATTATATTGAGCCCAAATGATTTCACCGTAATGCCGACCTTTATATTCATTATAGTTGAGATAAAGACCGGCATCTAATTTTTTTGAAAAATAATTTGCATAAACCCGCCCACCATAAAAATCATTATCCAACCAAAGCTGACGAACTAAATCTGTTTGCGCTACCGTATCATTCCCTTTTATAAAATCAGGTAAATAATAATCAGCGTATGATTGATCAGTTTTGTATTCTTCATAATAGCCTTTTCCTTTTGTGTAAAATAAGGTAGTGCCAAAAGAAAAATTCAAATTCAATTTAGTATCAAAAAATAACTGATAATATTGTTGGCCATAATTATCGGTTTGGTTCTTATAAAATGTACCATCACTTTTTAGACCCAATTCATTGTATGTTCTATTTGTTTCCAAACTATCTTGTGGTACACCATTCCATGCTTGACCGGTTTTTTCTTTACCATTTAAATAATTAAAAACGAGTTGCGTATTTTTCCTCAATACATATTTTGAGGTGAGTTGCATTCCATTCAAATCAGATGAGGAACGTTGTATATAACCATCTGACTGCACATTAGAAAGACGTAACGTGGCGATAAACTTTTCATTGAGTAAACCGGTGCTTACTTTCATCATGGTTTTTAACGTATTGAATGAACCATAATTAGTTTGAAATTGAAAAGAAGATTTTACATTATCTACATCCAAATTATTGACAGCAATACTTGCACCAAAACTTCCGGATCCATTTTTAGAATTACCTACGCCTTTATTGATTTCTATTTCTTTGGTGGAAGAAAGGATATCAGGCATATCGACAAAATAAGTCGCCTGACTTTCTGCATCGTTTATGGGCACACCATTCATGGTAACATTCATACGTGTTAAGTCAGCACCTCGTATACGTATACCTGTATAACCCGTTCCTGTACCTGCATCAGACGCAATAACCACTGAGGAAATATTGTTTAGTAAATAAGGTAAGTCTTGTGTGCTGTTATTTTTTTGAATAAGTAAACCGGTCAGTTTCGATTTATTTTTTTCACTTAGCAAGTTAGACTTATCCGTTTTAATGACGGCCGCAGGCAATTCAATATTTCTGATGGTATCTGTTTTTTCTTGTGAAAATAATAGGCCTGTTTGTAAGCTTAAGGCAATTGCTATGAGTGATGTTTTCATCTTCCATTTTTTTTGCGCAAGGAAATAGTTTAATCCTTGAGCGGGTTCTACAATAAATGGGTAAGAGAAAAGTGCTTCACTTACCTTTCCTAAACAGCATTACCTGTTCCAGGTTCACGGGTTTCATCTCAGACCGCATGAAAAGCAGACACCCCGAGGTTTGTATTCTGTTTGTTAGTGGGTGAAGGTGTTAATGCGTTTGAAATTGGTTGCTTTTAAATTAACTTAATAACAAAGAGCTACAAACTCTTTAACTCACTAACACACTAACTCCTTAACAAAAAAGGCATTCACAGAATAAGTGCAAATTTAATGTCAAAATTGGGATTATTGATTTAATTTTAATCCGTAAATATATTTATATGAAAAAAATAGTATTGCTATTTTCAATTTTTCTTATCGGTCAGCAAGTATATGCTCAATCTACCACGTATAAAGTTGTTTCAACAAATCAAAATCAAACCGTTATTGATATTGCGATTGGAGAGGTGAAACAATTGCCTGTATTGACTCCTACAGGAAACGAAATAAAAGTAAGTGTGGATAAAGGCACACAACTTTTACAAAAAGGAAACCCTGATTTGCCGAAGCTCGCTTTTTCTATCAATATTCCCAATCAAAAAAATAGTGCGGTTTCTGTTCTTGAAAGTCAATTTACAGAGTACACAAACATTTCTGTAGCCCCGAGCAAAGGAAGTTTTTCAAGAGATATTAATCCTTCATCGCTCCCATTTATTTATGGGGATGTTTATCAGAAGAATGATTTTTTTCCGGCAGCTTTGGCCCAATTAAATACACCTTATATCCTTCGCGATTTTAGAGGCCAAACAGTGATGATACATCCTGTACAATACAATCCGGTGACAAAAACGATGCGTGTTTTTTCACATATCAAAATAAAAGTCGATTATACCGGATTGTCGTCGACGAATATTCTTGCCACAAATGAAGAGCCAACATCAGTGGTGGAGGAATTTGATGGTATGTATAAAAATCAATTTATTAATTATGGTAAAAGCACCCGTTATTCTCCACTGATTGAACAAGGAAGTTTATTAGTGTTGTGCCCGGCTTCTTATTTAGGTGAACTGGATGCGTTTATAAAATGGAAAGAAATGAAAGGCATTAAAACCTATTTAGTGAATACGGATACGATTACTGGTGGTGTAAATCAAACAACAATTAAAAGTGTTGTAAAAAGTTATTATCAAACAAAGCAAATAGCATATGTATTGATAGTAGGCGATAACACGAATATTCCTGCTGTCATAGACACGACAGTTGCCGGCCCTTCAGATATTGCGTATGCTTATATCAATAATGGAGATCATTATCCGGAATTGATTATTGGCCGTTTTTCAGGAGAAACTATGACTGAAATTCGCACACAGGTAACACGTACACTGCAATATGAGCAAACACCGAATAATAGCGGCACATGGATGAGCACCCAAATTGGTATTGGAAGCGAATTCGGAACTGGAGATGATAACCAATATGATTTTGAACATATACATGACATTGTTGACAGTAATAAAAATCAATATAAATACATCACAAATATTGAGCAATATGATGACACATGTACTTCTGCTGCAACCTTAATAGGAACTGATCAATTGGGCTATCCAACGGTTACCATGTTGGGGAATGCAATCAATGATGGAGCAAGTTTGATTAACTATTGTGGACATGGCGGCCCTGACGGAATAGTAACTACTAACTTCAGTTCTTCCGATGTTCCTTCATTGAATAATATAAATAAACTTCCCTTCTTTTTTGTAGTAGGTTGCAGCCCTGGTGATTTTGCTTCCTATACGTGCTTTGCCGAAAAACTGCAACGGGCGCGAACAACGTCGTATCAACCTTTTGGTACACTTTCGAATTTTATGTCTACAATTAGCCAATCATGGGATGAACCTATGCAAGCACAAGATGAGTTTAATGCAGTAATGCGTGGTGCAAGACCATCGAATTTGAAATCGCGTTTAGGAGCAATGGCAGAGGATGGATGCATGAGTATGAATGATCAGTATAATACATTTACTGATCCAAAAGGTGGAAGTAATATGACAGATACTTGGGTGTTTTTTGGCGATCCGACAGTTTCATTATATACAAAAAATGAAGGTGTTTTATCCATGACGTTTGATGTACATATTCAACAAAACAGTACAACCTATGAGGTACACTGCCCTGTAAATGGTGTGACAATAGGGTTGTATTATCAAGGAAAATATTTAGCATCAACTGTAGAAAACGGAGGCACTGCCTATTTTACATTCCCCGCATTGACAGCGTTGGATACTGTATTTATAACTGCAACTAAACAAAATTATGTACCGGCATCAGGCTTTGCAACCGTTGTCAATTGGGCAACTTCAATCAATGAAGTAAACGGTGAGAATGGGATTGAACTTTATCCAAATCCAACAACAGACATATTGCAAATACACTCAACAGATCATTCTATTCTGCAGCAAGTTAAAATTGTAGATGCTACAGGAAATATTGTAACAACGTTGAAACTTAATTCTAGCAAGACAGTTATTGATGCAAAAAACTTTGCTTCCGGTTTGTATGTGTTACAAGTTACTACAGATAAAGGAAATTTCACAAGAACATTTTCGAAGAAATAGGATTGTCGATGTTTGGGATTCGATGTTCGATGCCTACTATGTGTATTGGTAAATTAGTCTTTTTGTATTGCTTTCAATGCTCATTTTTGAGTATTCTGTATTACTTACAACTCTCAACTTACAACTCTCAACTCTCACTTTCTAATATTAGCAAATTTGTATCCTGCATTACTTACAACTCTCAACTAACAACTCTCAACCTTCACTTCCCATAACTGTAATGTCCGATAATAGTGTAACTAAATAAACAATCGGCAAGTACTTGACCGCCTCCGATATTATGAACAATTAAATACCGTTTTGAATCCGCAGATTTTTGATTTACAACGAGCCCGATATGTGTGATACCACCACCCAAATCCCAACAAACAATATCACCGGGTCTATAATTTTCAGGATAGTTATTCACTGATTTGATTTGTCCGTGAAGGGAAAAGAACACCATTAAATTTGGAACCCGACGGTGATCAATATTTTTATCAGGATGAGCAAGTCCCCATTTCTTTGGATATAATGAAAAGTTAGCTTCCATGTCTTCATGCACTTTTTGTTGTAAGTCGATACCCATTTTTCTGTATGCTCGAATCACCAAATCGGAGCACACGCCTTTGCCTGCGGGGATATCTCCATTTGGATAATCAATGGTAAAATAAGTTGGGTCGTAGGAAATTTTTTGTTTGGTAAGCTCAATGGCCGCATCGGAAAGACGGAGTTCAAAGTTTTGTTGAGCATGTAAATAGGTGATAGATAAAATAAAGAGTGCTTGAAGCAAAAATGTTTTCATGTAAAAGGATTTTTGTTTGTTATAAAATTCCTGCCATGATTAAAAAATGAGTTGATTCCACAATGAAGTCAAAAGATATAAAATGAGGGATGAGAAAAGGGAAGTTCATTCAACATCGAACATCTAATATTTAACATCTCACCTTATATTTGCCGCTCAAAATGTAAACATGGTAATTTCATACAATTGGCTGAATGATTATATGCCGGTAAAGTTGGCACCTGAAGAACTTTCGCATATACTTACTTCGGTTGGACTTGAAGTAGAATCGATGGAGAAAAAGGAAGCTGTGAAAGGCGGACTCGAAGGTTTGGTGATAGGCAAGGTAGTTGAATGTGCTCAACATCCAAATGCAGATAAACTAAAAGTGACAAAAGTAAATATTGGTGCGGCAGAATTACTGAATATTGTTTGTGGCGCACCCAATGTAGCCGTCGGGCAAACTGTTGTGGTTGCTATGGTTGGAACAACAGTTCATCCGCTGAATGGCGAATCATTTTTAATTAAAAAAGCAAAAATACGTGGGGAAGAAAGTGAAGGAATGATATGTGCTGAGGATGAAATTGGCCTAGGTGAAAGTCATGATGGAATTATTGTATTAAAAGATGACGTAACCATAGGAACACTTGCAAAGGGTTATTACAAAATCCCTGACGCTGATATTGTTTATGAAATTGGACTAACACCAAACCGGATGGATGCCATGAGTCATTTAGGTGTGGTAAAAGATGTATGTGCTTATTTAAGTAATCGGGATACTATGCCTTACATTTCTAAAATTCCAAACTCTCAACTCTCAACTCTCAACTCTCAACCTATGAATATTGAGGTTGAGTTAGTTGACAGTTCTAGATGCGCCCGCTACACTGGTATTTGTATCGATGAAATAAAAGTAAATGAATCACCCGAATGGTTACAAACGAAATTGAAAAGTATTGGACTTCGCCCTATTAATAATATAGTAGACATTACAAATTTCGTCTTGCATGAATGTGGCCAACCATTGCATGCTTTTGATATGAAAGCCATTAAAGGAAATAAAATCACAGTAAAAACAGTTGCCGATAAAACGAAATTTAGTACGCTGGATGAAAAGGAGAGAGAATTAAGCAATGAAGATTTGATGATTTGCAATGCCGAAGAACCTATGTGTATCGCCGGTGTTTTTGGTGGTTTAAATAGTGGTGTAAACAATCATACAACAGCTGTCTTTTTAGAAAGTGCCTGGTTCGAAAATAATTCAATTCGTAAAACCTCTATGCGTCATGGTTTGCGAACAGATGCGGCCGTGCGATTTGAAAAAGGTGCTGACATTAGCAATGTGTTGTATGCATTGCAACGAGCGGCACAATTGATTTGTGAAATTGCCGGCGGAAGAATTTCATCAGAGATGATGGATGTATATCCAAATCATTTTGAAGCAAAAACAATTGATGTGTATTTTGAAAAGGTAAGAGAACTTGCAGGAAAAAATTATTCAGTTTCACAAATAAAAAATATTCTCAATAGCCTATGTTTTACAGTCATAGATGAAAACGAACATTTTATAAAAATTAAAGTGCCATTCGCAAAACCGGATATCACTATGCAGGCCGATGTGGTCGAAGAAATTATGCGTATCGATGGTTTGGATAATATTCCATTCACCGGAAAAATTTCATATGCCTTGCCATCAACCACTGAGGGATATAAGCCTGATGTAAAAAATCAATTGGCTCAATTACTTGTTGGTAAAGGATTTCAGGAGCTATTTACAAACTCTATCACCAACTCAGCCTTTTATCCAGGGCAAACAAACATTGTAAAAATGATGAATAGCTTGTCAGCCGAATTAGATTGCATGCGACCTTCTATGCTGGAGACAGGTCTCATCGCGATTGCTTACAATCTTAACAGAAAGAATACACAACTTAAGTTTTTTGAGTTTGGTAAAACATATGCTACCTCGGAGAATGGCTTTATAGAAAATGAAAAAATTTGCTTGTACTTCAGCGGAAATTATATCGCTGAATATTGGAAACAAAAGGAACAAAAAATTGATATCTATTATGTCAAGGGAATCATCGAGAGTTTATTATTTGCCATGAAACCCGAACTCATTGAAGAGGAAGGAAGGTTGAATATTTTATTTCAACGAAAAAAAATAGGACATATTGAATTCGTTTCAAATGAAAAACAAAAGCAATTTGATATTAAGCAAGAAATTTGGTTTGTAGAACTTGCATGGGATGCGATACGAACATTTTATGAAAAGCAAAAACTAGGATTTAAAGGCATCCCAAAATTCCCAATAGTGAAGCGCGACTTAGCCATGATACTCGATAAAGCTATTCATTACCAAGATGTACAAAAGACGGTAAAGCAAGCTAAAAGCAAATTGCTTCAAAGTGTCAACCTGTTTGATGTATTTGAAAGTGACAAACTCGGAATTGATAAAAAATCGTATGCGATTAATTTATCTTTTTATGATGATGAAAAAACCTTGACAGATGTAGAGGTAGAGAATGAAATGAACGTAATTATTCAAACCCTTGAAACAAAACTAGGTGCTAGTATCAGGGGAAATTAAAATTGATTGCTTACTGCTTTTTTACATTGAAACATCCTTCTGTAACGGTTCCTTTATACGTTGATTTATTATTGTCACCACGAAAATCACAATAGAACATTCCTTTAATATGTGTTTCATCATTCTCTAAAATTTTTATCCTGCCTGTTGGGGCATACCAACTTGCATGTACAATACCAGTTGTTATATTTTTTATAGTCAATTGATTCATGGTTCCCGATACGTCAAACATTCCATATAAATGATATACTTCTCCGGCTGCTATATTCTTGCTGAAATTGATTTCAATATCTTGATTCCCGTTAATTGAATGAATATAATAACTGTTTGAGAAAGTAGTTAGAAATACAGTTGATGAAGGGCAATTTAAAAACACATCATCAACATTAAAACTAAGAGCACTATTACAAGACCAATTCCAATTGTCATCTACATTTTTTTTAGAGCAGGAAAACAAAGTACATATCAACAAAATAGACAGAAGTGAAGCCGGAGCAAATTTATTTTTCATAGAGTAGAATGTTTATATCTCAAATCTAAAAATTTTTTTTGAAAAAAAAAGAACTATTCTTCTATCACTTTAATAACCTTCACCAGAAGATTCCGTTTGTAATTCCTCATTCACTCAATTTAATTTGTACTTTCGCCAAAATTTTAAAATGCCTTTACCGGCAGGTTTAAAAATTATTGAATGGAGAATAAACTACCCGAGAACAACCTGAAAGGAAATTCAGAAATGGTAATTCTCTTTATACTAACTACTAAATACTAACTACTTAATTATGTCTTTATCTGAACAAGAAATCATTCGCAGAGAAAAACTCGCCCACTTAAAATCAATCGGCATTAATCCGTATCCTGCCGCGCTTTATCCTGTGTCGCATTACAGCGAATCTATGAAGAAGCAATATACTGAAGGAAATAATGAAACTTTTGATGTGACCGTCGCGGGTCGTATTATGAGTATAAACGATAAAGGAAAAGTTTTTTTCTTTAAAATCCAAGATGCGGAAGGATTGATACAACTGTATGTCAAACGCGATGAAATTTGCCCCGAAGAAGATAAGACTTTCTTTGATGAAGTCATTAAAAAAACAGACCTCGGCGATATTATCGGATGTGTTGGTTATATGTTTACCACTAAGACCGGGGAGATCAGTATCCATGCAAAAGAAATTACCTTGCTTGCAAAAAGTTTAAAGCCGCTTCCGATTGTAAAACGTGATGAAGACGGGAAAGTATTTGATGAAGTCACCGATCCGGAATTTAGATATCGTCAACGATATGCCGATCTGATTGTCAACCCGGCGGTGAAAGAAACATTTTTGAAACGGACTAAAATGATGAATTGTATCCGGGAATTTCTCAATGAATACAATGCCTTAGAAGTCGATACCCCCGTATTGCAAAGTATCCCCGGAGGTGCGGCAGCAAGGCCGTTTATGACACATCATAATGCGCTAGACGTTCCATTTTATTTACGTGTTGCAAACGAACTTTATTTAAAAGGATTAATTGTCGGGGGCTTTGATTTTGTATACGAATTCAGTCGCAACTTCAGAAATGAAGGCA
>JANNYV010000086.1:0-1948 GCA_031410275.1 Bacteroidota bacterium | reverse complement strand
ATCAAAAGAAAGTGTTGATCCTGGGCAAGTTTCAATAATATCCGGGCAAATAGGTGGAGGAGCCGGTTGTAAGGTACCACCTATCAGATTTATGGGGGTATAACATTGGCTTCCTATGGTACTCGAGGGAGGTGCCGCATTACAATTCAGTACATTTAGTTGCACATCCCGCATGACATAGCCTAAGGTATCAAAGGTTATAGGGTCAATTTCGAAACAAGTAAATGCAATAACGTAGGCGCCTGTAACGGTAGGTGTAAATGATGCTGTACCGGTATTTGAGTTTACTAAATAACCACCCGGTGCACTTGTTCCAAAAGGATTTGCTGCTGACGCACCTAAAGCAGGTAACCAAGGAAGCGAAGCACAAGAACCACTATTCAATGGATCGGTACTTGTAAATACCAATGAATCAAAATCCGGGTCTAAAGGACCGTTCAAATATACTTTAGGTTGATTTACACAAACATAAGGAATAGGCTTAACCGATAAAAAAGCAGAATTATTAATAGGGCGAACCACATTATTTAAACCGGCAGAAATACAAATACCTAATCCGAGTGGACCAGTTAAATTAACAATAGCACCATTTCTACAACAAAGCGTATTAAATTTAAATTCCCAATCGGTACAAGCTTGCGGCAATACAACAATAGCAGAATAGTGCCATTCTTCATAACCAGGGAAGACGCTATTCGGGTCAACGCACCAATTGCTTATATTAGGACAAAGGTCACCATACATTTTGTTTGTATTATTTCCGGTTGTGTCAACTGTAAAATTTGTTGGTCCAATTCCACAGGATGCAGAACTGTAATTCATTGATTCTGTGCCACCTAAAGTGGCTGTTCCAGCTAAATTACAATCACGATACAGCACCAAATGCACTTTGTATGTAAGTGGTGATATATATTCGTAAAACACATCACATGCTGAAACGTGGGTCGCTTTTGCCCCACTATACATCAGTAGAAATATGGTTAAAATACATAATGAACGTAAAATACTTTTCATAAAAATTTGTTCTAAGTTTTAAATAAAAATATGAGTTATAACCTGTTGCGGTTAATGCAAAAAATAAATTGCAATTAAAGCCTGCTTCAAGTCAATAAGCAAGACGCTAAGATAAGAAACTTGGTTGGCATTCAAAATATTTTTTTAAATGCCATATGAAATATTTTTTAAATCCTTGTTTTATTCCCTTTTTGATGTACATTGACCTATGATTTCAGCACTCTTAGCAGGTTTGGCGTTCGGGCTTTTTATGGCTGTTTCTGTGGGCCCCACCATTTTTGCAATAATTAAATATAGTATCAGCTATGGATGGAAAGCCGGGGTTAGTTTTGTTGTCGGGGTTTCATTGAGTGATAGCTTATACGTTGCATTAGCAAATCTCGCTTCAGGCTGGCTTTCGGAACTTATGAGTCATGAAAAAACCATTGGTTATATTGGTTCAGCTTTATTTATCAGCATCGGGCTATATGGCTTTTTCAAAAAAATAAAAGTTACCAGAAATAACCGTGACATGGCAACTGTTACTTCAAAGGATTATTGGAAAATATTCTCCAGCGGTTTTCTTTTAAATACCTTCAATCCGGGCGTCATACTTACCTGGATTACAGCCGTCGCAGCAATTTCTACCATGAGCAATGCCTACAGAATTATTTTTTTTGGCACCTGTCTTGGCCTTATTTTAAGCCTCGATTTTTTGAAAGTATTTCTAGCGCAAAAAATCAGAACTAAACTCACCCCACGAAATATTGTTTATCTCAATCGTATCTCAGCTTTATGTATTGCCGGTATTGGAGTTTTCTTATTTTTTAAAATTGCATTTGATATCAAGTTGGGAGGGTTTTGAAGAATTAGAAATGAGGAACATAATAACCAATAACATACTAACTCAATAACCTACTAACTCATTAACCCCTTAACCCAATAACTCCTTAAC
>JANNYV010000085.1:0-2645 GCA_031410275.1 Bacteroidota bacterium | reverse complement strand
ATGTTAGCGGGAGGTATTTTGCCGGCTATTATTGGTACACTATGCTTAATTGGAGGAAGTATGTTATTCGCTTTCCCCATTGGTGTTTGCAGTGGAATTTATATTAATGAGTTTTTAAAAGATGGGGCATTGAAAAGATTTATGCGGCTTATGACCGATAACTTGGCCGGTATACCGAGTATAGTATTTGGTTTATTTGGAATGGCATTATTCGTCAATAAATTGGGATTTGGTGACAGTATTTTAGCAGGCTCACTAACCTTAGGAATACTTGCATTGCCTGTTATTATACGGACCACAGAAGAAGCACTTCGCTCAGTTGATGATTTGCATCGTCAGGCGAGTTACGCATTAGGGGCTTCAAAATTATATACGATTAAGAAAGTGGTTTTGCCTATTGCATTACCTAATATTATTACCGGATTAATTCTTGCTATTGGACGAGTGAGTGGTGAAACAGCACCGATTTTATTTACGGTGGCAGCCTATTTTTTACCTAAGCTTCCTCATAGCATATTCGAACAGGCCATGGCCTTGCCGTATCATTTATATGTATTGGCGACGAGTGGTACTGATATTGATAAAGCTCGACCCATGGCTTTTGGAACAGCCTTGATTTTAATCACTATTGTTTTAATATGCAATCTATTGGCCAATCTCATACGAATGAAATTTAAAAAAAATAAGATACGATGATACAAATAAAGGATGTCAATTTTTATTATAAAGATTTTAAAGCATTATCCAATATCAGTATGGAAATACCGGATAAAGCAGTAACAGCCTTCATTGGTCCAAGTGGTTGTGGTAAGTCTACCTTGTTACGTTTACTAAATCGCATGAATGATTTAATTGACGGTATTAAACTGACAGGAAATATTTTAGTAGATGGCAATGATATTTATGACAAAAAAATCCAAGTTGAAGAATTGCGAAAAAAAGTAGGCATGGTGTTTCAAAAGCCAAATCCGTTTCCGAAAACTATTTTCGAAAATGTTGCCTTTGGGCTTCGTGTGCAGGGAATGAAAAATGAAACGGAAATAAAACATAGGGTAGAAGATGCTATCAAAAAGGCAGCTCTTTGGAGTGAAGTTGAACGCATTTTAAATAATAATGCCACCAATTTATCAGGCGGACAGCAGCAACGGCTTTGTATTGCAAGGTGTTTGGCTGTGGAGCCAGAAATTATTCTTATGGATGAACCGGCTTCGGCCTTAGACCCTATAAGCACGGCGAAAATAGAGGAATTGGTATTAGAACTTAAAGCAAAATATACTATCGTAATAGTAACTCATAATATGCAGCAAGCGCTCCGTATCAGTGATCATACGGCCTTTTTTTATTTAGGAGAATTAGTCGAATACAATACTACGCATGCTATTTTTCATAATCCTATTGAAGAAAAAACCAAGAATTATGTTACCGGGCAATTTGGTTAATAACTTCATCATATCATAATATTAAACATTCATTCGGAATATTAAATTTACACCCTTAAAATAAACAAACTATGTCATTCAGCTCAATTCTTAAATTTTTTCAACCAAGAGACAGGGTTTTTTTCGGACTCTTCGAAAAAGTGGTCGAGACCAATAAAAAAATGGCAACCCATTTAATTGAGTTTGTGAATGCCAACGATTTTAATGAGCGTGAGGTTATTCTTAAGAAGCTGGAAAATTTAGAGCATCAGAATGATGAAAATACGCATCAGATATTTACTGAGTTGGGAAGGAATTTTATCACACCCTTCGACCGGGAAGATATTCATTATCTAGCTTCAGCATTAGATGATATCGCCGATTATATTTATGCATCAGCAAAAAAGATAAATTTATATCAAGTGGATCCTCATGATAAAGGGATTCAAAAAATGGCTGAAATTATTGAGCAAGGGACGGAAGCAATTCGCACGTCAGTGTTGGAACTTCGCACCATGAAGAACGTTGGTCTCATTACAACGGCATTGGTGAAAGTGAATAGCTTGGAGAATCAGGCCGATGAAGTGTATGATATGAGTATTGAGCAATTGTTTGCAAATGAAAATGATGCAAAGGAAGTGATTAAGAAACGAGAAATATTTCACGCATTGGAAACGGCCACAGATAAATGTGAGGATGCTGCGAATGTCATTGAAAGTATTATAATTAAATATGCTTAGAGCCAATTTGAAAATGTGAGAATTTGAGAATTTGAAAATGAAATGCAATGATTGCAAATCCAATGTTCATTCGAAGAAAGAAGTTCCAAAGATAACGTTGCTCTCAACTCCTTAACCCACAAACGCTTTAACTCCTTAACAAAAAAGAAAAAATGTCTCTACTCATAGTCATCATCTTTCTCGCATTAGTCTTTGATTATATCAAAGGATTTCATGATGCGGCAAACTCAATAGCCACGGTCGTTTCCACTAAAGTGTTGACGCCTTTTCAGGCAGTCTTATGGGCAGCCTTCTTTAATGTTGTGGCGTTCTTTATTTTTAAGGACCACGCGGTTGCAAACACTATTGGTAAAACAGTCTTTAAAGAATATATAACCTTGCCTGTTATTTGCTCGGGTCTTATTGCGGCTATTTTTTGGAATTTGGCAACATGGTGGTATGGCATTCCTTCATCATCCTCACATACCTTAATTGGTGGTTTCGCAGG
>JANNYV010000084.1:0-4016 GCA_031410275.1 Bacteroidota bacterium | reverse complement strand
CCTCACTCGTTCCTCGTTCCGGGCTTTTCGTTGCTGTCCCTCACGCGTCACATTAAATGATGTCTTTACTTTTTCAAGAAAGCAATCTTATAAATCCATTGTGTACCCACATACGAAATCAGTATCACACTAATCGATGATGCAGGCATTAATACAGCGGCTACAACAGGTTTCATATGAGCTGTGACGGCAATTGTAATACCAATTAAGTTGTAGAGTAGTGAATAGATGAAAGTGCCTGTAATTAATTTTCGAATACGCTTAGCACTGCGAATAAATTTGTGGAGGTCTGCAATTTTTTGTGCGTCAAGAATCGCATCGGAAGCAGGTGAAAAATAAAATGCCGCATCAGCTACAGAAATTCCTACATCACTTTGTTGTAATGCACCGGCATCATTTATACCATCACCAATCATCAGCACTTTTTGATGTTGACCTTGCAACATCTTGATATATTCTAATTTTTGTTGTGGCGACTGTTGAAATAGTATGGTCGTATTAGCAGGAAATATTTTTTTCATTTGCTCTGCGGAAGCATCATTGTCTCCACTCAGCAAACTAAGTTTATAAGATGTAAGTTGAGCAACCAATTCCTCCACGCCTGATTTTACGTTTGCAGACACAACAAAATAACCACGTTTCTTTTTGTCAATTGTAAAATAAACGACAGAGCCTTTCTCATTCATTTGTTCAGGCATTCCTGCAAAATCGGCCTTACCTATTTTAATATGCATTTCATTATACCATGCTTCAATACCATTTCCTGCAACTTCTTTAATAAAGTGAATTTCTTTTTTTGCTATTGATGAAAAATGAGTTGTAATGACCTTACTCAATGGATGCGAAGAATGTTGTAGTACAGATAATACAATAAGCATTTCATCTTCATCACATGTGTTGGTTAGTAGTTTAATATCTTGTTGACTCAGCGCTGTCAGTGTGCCTGTTTTATCAAACACAATATGATCAATATCCGTTAATTTATTTATGGTCTCACTATTTTTTACAAAGAAACCTTCCTTCGAAAAAACTGCAATATTAAAACCAAATGTATACGAAGAGGCTAATAATAATGTACAAGGGCAAGCTACTATAAGTACTGCTGTCAATGAGTTCCAGGCATTCGCAGGATTTACTGCCTGCCAATAAAGAAAAGACAAGCTTGCAATGAACAAAAGTATCAGTGAAAAATATTTACTGATAGTGTCAACATAGTTGGCTGATTTTTCTTCCACTGTATGAAAGGCTTCGTTGTTCCATAAGGCCGTAAAACTATTTTGTGAAAAGGGCTTAATTGCAATCACTTCAATACCTGACTGTTGAATTTTTCCGCCTGCATAAATCAGTGCGCCGGTGCTAAGTTTCGTTAATTCATTTTCACCGGTCACAAAACTATAATCAATGGTTGCTGTTGCAGAGCTGAGCATACAATCGACCGGAATTATTTCCTGATGATGGAGTTTTAAAAGATCACCTTCATGAATATCCTCTATTTTCTTAAGTTGTTCAATTCCATTTTTTAGTACAGTAACTGAAATAGGAAAATAGGATTTATAATCACGATTAAATTTTAAATGAGTGAATGTTTTTTGTTGTAATGCCCGGCCAATCAGCATAAAAAATACGATACCGCTCATACTATCCAAATATCCGGCGCCTGTTTGGCTCATTATCTCAAACACACTGCGGATAAATGTAATGGTAATAGCGAGTGCAATGGGCGTATCAATGTTGAGAATTTTTTGTTTGAATCCGTTCCATGCATTCAGAAAGAAATCTTGTGCTGCATAAAAAAATACCGGCAATGATAAAAGCAAATTGGCATGCCTGAAAAATGAGGAGAGTGTTGGATTATCTTTAAATTCCAACCCGAGATATTCAGGAAAACTAATTAGCATAATATTCGCAAAGCAAAATCCCGCAACACCTAATTTGATGGCAGTAGTACGATGCGCAGCCGGTTTGTCTTTTTGTTCGTAATCCTGCAATGTAATATAAGGCTCATATCCAATAGACGCCAGTAATTCGGCAACCTGTCTTAATGAAATGATTGAATGCTCGAAAGCGATCGTTATTTTCTTCTCATTGAAATTGACTTTGGCTGATTGAATACCTTCATTCAGTTTGTAGATATTTTCTAAGAGCCATAAACAAGAACTGCAATGAATATGCGGTAAATAAAATGTGACATGAGTTTGTGTCGCATTTTTGAAGGAGATAATATTCGCAGCAATTGATTCATCATCCAAAAATTGAAACATTTCTGTAAATACTTTGTGGCGCTGATTTCCCGGTGTTTCATTCAGGCAATAATAAGTATCAAGCGTATGTTGATGTAAGATAGAGTAGACACTTTTACATCCGGCGCAACAAAATAATTTATCGCCAATGCAAATGGTTTCACTTCCACAATCTTCACCGCAATGGTAACAGCTTTTCTTTATATCAGTGTCCATGTTTATTCATGAATCGTTTTACATGCTCCACAATTTTTGTAGTTTTTATAAAAATGCTGTTCTTTAATGTATTGGAGTTCGTTGAGATTTTCTTTTAACGCAGATAATAATGTATTCAAGCAATTAATGGAGTCATTATTTATATCGCTGATAAAATAATTTGAAACAATACCGCTCGCTGTCGTAATATGATTGATGACGGATGTATAATGCAGTTTTGTATTTTTGAAAGGAAGGCAGTTTTCAGATTTTATATTCTCTTCATCCAATTTAATAATATAGGGGAATAAGACCACTTTCTCCTTACGGTAGAGTTCGTCAAACTCAGCATACATCGCTTGATGTATGGTCACTAATACATGTACATCATAATCGAGTTTCATTCGGTTGATACATTCTTCGAGTTTGTTGAGCTCAGCATAAATGAAGGGATAATAATCATTTATCAATACTTGCGTGAACGATTTTAATGATAAATTTTTCAAATCGTTGAGATGTATATCTGTGTATTGTACCATGTTGCTGTTTTGGATGTAAAAGTCCAACACCTCAGCTACAATTTTTATGACATAGTTAAAAGTAAAACATGATTTTTATCATGTTCTATGATTGGATGCATACGGCAGAAACGCTAATCGTAAATATTAGCGGTTTTAATCAGCTTAGGCAAATCGGTAATCAGTATTTTTTTACCGCTGAGTTGAATGATTTGATCCTTATTCATTTCAGATAATAAACGGATAGCAGTTTCTGTTGCGGTTCCTACAATATTTGCGATATCTTCACGGCTGAATGCAGCGGCAATTGTTTTACCGTCTTCTTCAAACCCATACGTTTCTTTAATAAATAATAAGGCTTCAGCAACGCGCTCGCGTACCGGCTTTTGGGCCAGATGGGTAATTTGAAGTTCAGCTTTTTTCAAATCGTCTGAAAGCAATTTCATCATTTCTAATGATAGGGTAGTGTCGCGTTGTAGAATGCCCATGAAAAGTTCTTTGGGAATAAAGCAAACACCGCAGTCTTCGATAGCGATGGCAGATGAACTGTAACTATCGCCGCTGAGCAAGGCTCTGTAACCCAAAGGATCTCCGGTTTTCACGAGGCGAATGATTTGTTCTTTGCCATCATCACCCATTTTGGAAAGTTTTATTTTGCCATAATTTACACAATACACACCATGAGGTCGTATCCCTTCTTTGAAAATATATTCTCCTTTTTTGTATGAACTGCAGACCTTCTCGGTATTAAATTCCTGCATCACATCGTACTCTGCATTGCAAAATACATTTGTAAATCGTTTTGCACAGTGTGCGCAGTCTGCATTTTTTACATGTTCAAAAGCCATTGCGTACAAAGCTATTTATTATTTATAAATATAAAACTATTCGTTGTTAAATACCTTTCAGCACATTGCAAAGGCGAGACGCTAAAAATATTGATGTGAAGAGTTCGTAAGATTCTTTATTCAGCTCCTGCTATCCCAAATTAATGATAATAAAACGGCAGTCGAAGGCCGCCTGTTTTATTCATCAAAATAAAATTCTACTATCTTTCTACTAC
>JANNYV010000083.1:0-5647 GCA_031410275.1 Bacteroidota bacterium | reverse complement strand
TGCAATTTGCGCCCAAGCCCTCAATAATGGTGGGTTGTATAAAGTATCCGTTGGCACATCGTCCTTCTAATTTCACCGCTTCACCACCGAGTAAAACAGTGCCCCCTTCTTGCTTAGCCAGTTCAATACAATTCAACACTTTTTCGAAATGTACTTTGCTCACCACCGCACCTTGTTTCGATGCCTCATCCATCGGGTCACCGACTGTGAGCTTTTTGACACGTTCGATAAATTCCGTTTTAAATTTTTCATAGGTATTTTTCTCAACCAATATCCTGCTTCCACATAAACAAATTTGCCCTTGATTTGAAAATGAAGATTGAATAGTCGTCTTCATCATTTTTTCCCAATCGCAATCAGCAAAAATAATATTCGGATTTTTGCCGCCAAGTTCTAACGAAAGTTTTTTGAACATAGGTGCTGCAACCGATGCAATATGCTCACCGGCTCTTGTACTTCCTGTAAACGAAATCGCTTTTATTTTTGGATGGGCAACAATGGCACTTCCACAATTCGGCCCATCGCCATGAAGTATATTTAACACTCCGGCAGGCAAACCGGCTTCCTTACAAATTTTACTCAATAAAAACGAAGACAAGGGTGTCACTTCACTTGGTTTGGCAATCACACAATTTCCTGCAGCTAAGGCGGGGGCTATCTTCCAGGTAAATAAATACAAAGGCAAATTCCAAGGTGAAATGCAACCGACAATACCAACTGGTTGACGAACAGTATAATTAATGGCCTTATCTTCCATCACATGACTTTCGGTAGCGAAGTGCATAATGCCGGTCGCAAAAAAACGAAAGTTGCTAGAGGCGCGAGGAATATCGACACGTTTGCTTAACCAACGTGGTTTACCATTATCTGTTGTTTCTGCCAATGCCATTTCATCGAGATGCTCATCAATTAATTCTGCAATTTTATTTAATATCTTAAATCGAAATTCGGGTGTTGAAACACTCCATGATGAGAATGCTTTTTCAGCTGCCGCTACTGCGCGTTCCACATCTTCATGATTACTGTTTGGGATTTGTCCAAACACCTCACCTGTTGCCGGATTTATATTTTGCAAATATTCCTTTGAAAGTGGCTCAACAAATTCACCACCGATATAGTTTTGTATGTATTGATAATTAGAGAGGTTCATGATTTCTGTTAGTAGTTAAGGGGTTAGTGAGTTATGGGTTGAAGGGTTATGAGTTAAGGTGGATGCATTTGGCACTCGCGACATATGCTTAAACATCCTCCTTACTTCACTTTCACTTCTATCTCTTTTCCATCAGCCGATTTAATTTTCATATTGCCTTTATTATCCATTTTCACATGTTCCTTTCCATCCTTCGTTTTAACGTCCATACCGTTTGCATTGATGTCAACATTGGCTTCATCGCTGTCATTCGATTTTACATGAATACCGTTCGGTGTAATCGAAACATCTTCGTTGCCAGCCTCTGATTTTACATGTATGCCTTTAGAGCTGATATCGACATCAGATTTTCCATTGCTGTCTGTGGTTGTGATATGAATACCGTCAGTGTCTTTGCTTTCTTCAGCATCATTTTTTTCACCGCATGAAAAAAGAAAAAGAGTGAATGCGATGGATACGATTATTTGTTTCATACGATTATTATTTTCTAATTATTCACTTTAAAAACCTCAACTATTTTAGACCCTAACATGCATAATTTTATGAAAAGGTTCAAATAGAATTATGACATCGAAGATTGAATAAAATTGAACTGTAAAGTTGAATCAACATTTCTCTAAAACAGAATACAGCAAAAGGTTTTAATCCACAGATTTGATGAAATGATAATCAAAAATGTGAACAACTCAACAACTAGAAACATAAAGCTAAATGAGATCTGAATAGTTACCAAATTTCTTATTAAAAAAAATTTATCGAATCAACTACATTTGCAAATAAAACAAGAGTAGAATGAACGACGAAAAATCATTGAATTTTATTGAAGAAATTATAGAACATGATATTGAAAACAAGACCCACAATGGCAGGGTGCATACACGGTTTCCGCCGGAGCCAAACGGGTATTTGCATATCGGGCATTCAAAAGCAATTTGTTTGAATTTTGGTCTGGCAAAAAAATATAATGGTCAATGCAATCTACGTTTCGACGATACCAATCCGGAAAAGGAAGAAGTAGAATATGTAGACAGTATAAAAGAAGATATTGCCTGGTTGGGTTTTCAGTGGGATAATGAATTTTATGCATCCGATTATTTTGGGAAGTTGTATGAATTTGCAATGAGCTTAATTAGAAAAGGATTTGCATATGTCGAAGATGGCAGTTCAGAAGAGATTGCAAAATTAAAAGGCACACCTACACAACCCGGTGTTGACAGTGCTTGCAGAAGCAGAAGCATCGAAGAGAATGTGGAATTATTTTCAAAAATGAAAAATGGAGAATTCCCTGATGGCGCCAAGGTACTTCGTGCAAAAATAGATATGAAGCATGATAATATGATTATGCGTGACCCGGTGATTTACCGTATCAAACATGCAGAGCATCATCGAACCGGAAACAAATGGTGCATTTACCCGATGTATGATTTTGCACATGGACAAAGTGATAGTATCGAAGAAATTACGCATAGTATTTGTACACTTGAATTTATTCCGCACAGAGATTTATATAATTGGTGCATTGAAAAATTAGAGATATTTCCTTCACGGCAATATGAGTTTGCACGTTTGAATATGTCATATACCATGATGAGTAAACGTAAACTTCTGCAATTAGTAAATGATAACATAGTGGAAGGCTGGGATGACCCGCGTATGCCTACAATCAGCGGCTTCAGACGAAGAGGCTATACACCTGAATCGATCCGTGAGTTTTGTGAAAAGATAGGTATCGCAAAACGTGATAATATGATAGATATTTCATTGCTAGATTTTTGTTTGCGTGATCATCTTAATAAAATTGCGTTGCGTAGAATGGTTGTACTAGATCCAATCAAACTGGTGATTACAAATTACCCGGAAGATATGCATGAAGAATTTTTACCCGCCGAAAATAATCCGGAAGATGAAAGTGCCGGGCATCGATCACTTCCTTTTTCAAAAGAACTTTGGATAGAACGAACAGATTTTATGGAAGATGCACCCAAGAAGTATTTCCGCCTCGGACCGGGATTACAAGTACGATTGAAACATGCATATATTGTAGAATGCCATGATTTTAAAAAGGATGAAAACTGACAAGTCACTGAAGTGCATTGCAACTATTTTCCTGAGAGTAAAAGTGGCAGCGACCAAAGCGGCATTAAAGTAAAAGGTACCATTCATTGGATAAGCAGTGCTCACTCAAAGGAAGCGGAAGTGCGTTTGTATGACCGTTTATTTACAGTTGAGAACCCTGCGGCAGCGGAAGGCGAGTTGAAAGATATTATCAATGCGGATAGCTTACATATTATTCCAAATGCTAAAATTGAACCCTCCTTATTGAACGCAACTGTGAATGATAAATTCCAATTTCTACGCTTGGGTTATTTTTGTTTAGATAAAAATTCGACTGAACATACATTAATTTTTAATCGAACTACAGGCTTGAAAGATGGATGGAAACCATAGGGCATCGATGTCCGGGATTCGATGTCTGATGTCCGGAGATGAAAGTTGGTTGTTTATGTAAGGGATTTGCAGCTCAATTTATTAAGGCACGCAATATTCTAATCGCTATTCAAATTAATTTATGACATTGTAAGATGAATCCGCAAACACCAGACATCAAATTTCGGGCTTAGAAGCGCAATTTATTTGTGATACGGAAATTCTGTATTGCTAATCAAGGGAGTTAATATCTTTTGCAAGTTGATTTGCGAACATCGGACATCGAATCCCGGATATCGAATCCGCAGCATCGACTCCGCAGGATCGAAATTAATTCATCAATAAAATATTTACACTCCGTTGCAAAATATTAAATGCAATTTCTGCCATCAGATTTTCTTTATCAAGAGTTGGGTTTACTTCTGTGATTTCGAAGCAACAGATTTTATGATTTTGCATCAGGCTGGCTACTAAATCTTCTGCTTCACGTTCCTTCAAACCATTGGGGACAGGCGTTCCTGTACCACGCGAGATACTGCTGTCAAGACTATCTACATCAAAGGATACATAAATATCATCACATTGTTTTAAACTTAAAAGAGTTTGTCGAACCACATGTTCTACACCTTTTTTTCGTACTTCGGATACCGGAATTATTTTGATGCCCAGTTTTTTGAGAATATGATCTTCCTCTTTTTCTGTATCACGCAAGGCAATAAATACGACATCTTCAGGCAAAATTTTCGGATGAATTTTCCCGATATTTTTTAATTCATTCCATATTTTCAATGTGGCTTCATCAGGTTGATGTACCTGACAATCTAAATTATCTTCTGACAACGAAACAGCCAATGGCATTCCATGCATATTGCCGCTAGGTGTAGTATAGGGCGAATGAATATCGGCATGAGCGTCTATCCAAATCACTCCTAATCTGCTTTTTGGTTTTGCCATTTTTATGCCGGCTATTGTACCACCCGCACTACTATGATCACCTGCTAAGACCAATGGGAATAATCCTGATTTTAAATTTGTTTCAACCACTTTTGCAACACGCTCATACATTATTTTTACACCTTTGATACGTTTTGCATAGGGGCTTTCAATAGGCTCGTATAATAAGTTATTTTCGGTTTCTACAACATCACTTGGGAAGTTGACAAAGAAGTTGCTCATAAAATCGAGGGCTGCAATTTTGAGTGCATCTATTCCTAAACTAGCACCACGTGTACCTGCGCCGATTTCAGATTTGACTTCAATTATTTTTATATTTCGCATAACGACAAAAATACATAGTATTATTTTGAAAGGAGAATTAAATGGCTGATAGCTTTTGGATTATGAAGAATAGCTATTAGTTTTGTTCTTCATTGCGTATGAATTACATCTATCAAATAAATACGTCCAAAGGCGGTGTGCCCAAACATGCTATTGACGAGGCTATGATTTTAAAAAATGGAATTGAAGGCGATATACAAAAAGATAAACGTTATCATGGTGGACCGGAACGAGCGGTTTCATTGTTTTCTATTGAAATAATAAATAAGCTCAAAGCAGAAGGACATCCTATTACTGAAGGTTCAACCGGAGAAAATATTACCATGTCATTTTCTGATTATGATTTGTTAGTTCCTGGTGTCAAATTGAAAATCGGTGATGAAGTCATACTGCAAATCACCTCGTATGCAGCGCCTTGCAAGACAATTAAGAAATCTTTTTTAAATGAAATTTTCATTCGTATTTCTCAAAAAGTATTTCCCAATGAATCACGTTTGTATACACGAGTTTTGCAAGAAGGCAGAATTAAAAAGGGAGATGATATTCTTATATTATAGATGCTAGATGTCAGATGTTAGATGTCAGGGAATGCAAATACAAGTGGGCAGTATGCATACTGTCTATTGCTCCTCGTCTTTTGTTTGTTGCCTGCCTATTTTCTTATTCCTTATTTCTTATTACATTTAGGCCTTCTTAAAAATTAAAACAATATGGAACAACAAAAAGATATTTTAGATGAAACGATTACAAGCGTTTCAATCCCAACCAACTATGGTGCACTCAGTACGCTTG
>JANNYV010000082.1:0-5455 GCA_031410275.1 Bacteroidota bacterium | reverse complement strand
GTCAAAAGTACGGCTCTCCGCTCCTGCTTCTATCCAATACGAAAAGTGGCAAAATACTTTTCCCGTGGTAGCAATCGGTGCTTCCGCAGGAGGGCTTGAAGCCGTTACACAGCTCTTAAAAAATCTGCCTCCAAATACGGGCATGGCCTATATTTATGTGCAAATGTAAGTCCACCTGCCTTTTTTATTTCTTTTAGTCCGTTTGTACCATCATGGGCACTACCGGAAAGAACAATGCCAATCACGTTTTCCTTATGCGTTTCAGCCAACGAAGTAAAGAGCACATCGATAGACAGATTGGAGGATTTGTTTTTAGGGCGTGGAATTAATTTAATGTGGCCATCGGTCACCTCAATTTCCTTATCATACGGAATCACATACACATTATCGGGTTTCATTTTCTCCATATCATCTATATCCTGTACTTTCATTTCAGTGACTTTTGATAAAATTGGAGTGAGAAGACTTTTGTGATCGGGACTAAGATGTTGCACATAAATATAAGCCATACCGGTATCAGCAGAGAGATTCTTAAATAATAACGTAACGGCTTCAAGTCCTCCTGCGGAAGCACCGATTGCTACCACGGGAAAAGTATTTTGCCACTTTTCGTATTGGATAGAAGCAGGAGCGGAGAGCCGTACTTTTGACTTACCTGTTGCAGCTTTAGCTTTTTCAATTCTCTTTACAGTTGGAACTGATTTGCCTGAAATTGCATTTTCAGCAGAGATTTTATTTTTATTTTTTAGTGGGGTTGCTTTCATTTTCTCAGGTAAGTATTTCATGAAAATAATAATGCTATTTTTTATTACCTGTGTAACTAAAACGCTTTACAAATGTAGTCTTAATAGTTCACACACTTTTTTTTATTCCGTTTATTGATGAACAAATTCAACTTGTATGCAAATAAAAAGGTATTCAAAACTTTAATCGCCTAAGCCGCAATGTGTTAATACTAAAAAAATTAATTTATTCCTGAAATATTCTCTGCTGAATGTGTGAATAAAGTAATTTATTTCCAAGTTAGTATAACACATATAATCCCAATCAGAAAGACTTTTGTGGTGTTGTGAAAATTCATTCACAATTCAAAATAAATATGCTATGTCAAATACAACAGTGCCCGTAAAAAAAGAGCAGTCAAACAATCCTTCTGCAAAACTGCAAACAAACAATGCTAATTTAAAAGAGCAAACAAGTAGTACCACTTCAAAAGAACCAAACGGTACTACATCTAAAAATCAAAAGGCTGTCAACAGTCACAATACTGCTGCAATGCATTATGATGCAGCAGCAAAAAGCCATCGTGATGCAGCGAAGCATCATGAAGCCGGTGATAAGGATAGGGCGACTCAAAGTAATATTGAAGCGCATGGAAACAGCAGCCTTGCAAACCAAGCTCAGAAAAAAGCGGTGAAGCAAACATCCAAAAATAATCTGTTAAAGAATTAAGTGAATTTAATTCTGAAAGGATAAAGCATGATGCGAAAGCGTGATGCTTTTTTTTTGTACCTGTTTGTCAAATTGTACCTGTTTGTCAAAACTTAATTTGATAACTCATCAATCATGCAATCTAAACAAGTTGTTCTAAAATATGTTCGCATTTCTGCTTGTCAAATGCCATAAAATAGCCACAATCAGAGCGTATGAATGGAACCTGCGAATAATATAAATTTTCCAAAGGATTGCATAACGGAGAAGCGCTTAAAGCATATCACCTTTGTATTGTAAAAATTCATTTACAATAAAAAATAATACAATGAAAAAGATAATTTTATTTGTTATGTTTATTTTGTTTAGTTGGGGGTACATTTATGCAAACTCCCCTGAGACATCAATTCAACAGTCATTTGACAAAAAATTTCCCTGTGCAACAAAAATTCATTGGAGTAAAGAAAGCCCAAATGTTTGGGTTGCAGAATTTATTGTTGACGGGGAAAAATTGCGTGCACGTTATTCGATGGATAAATGTTGGTTTGAATCGACTAGTGAAAATGTACATGATATTGCACTGATTAAACCATCTCTATTTGTTATCTCATTACCACTTGTAGAGTTACAAGCCTGTAAAGCTATCAACCCCAATGCAGGCATATGTACATGCTCGTCATCTATGAATCCATCACCTGCAAATGGAATTGTACTAGCAGCGAAGGCAATTTTATCTGGGCCGTATGATGTTGATTTAGGGCTGATGAATGATTTGCTGCGAACGAATCTTATGATTCCGACAGATGAACCCTATTCCGGTGCTACTTATTTAAAACCTATAATAGGTGTGCCTGCCGGAGAAACCGTATCAGCAGCCATTTTATCGGTAAACGGAAGCAATGCAATTGTGGATTGGATTTTTCTTGAATTGCGTTCTGCTACAAATTCTTCACAAATAGTAGCCACTAAACGTGCACTCATACAACGTGATGGTGATATTGTGAGTTGCGAAGATGGTACTTCTCCGGTATTTTTTGAAGGGTTTGCACCGGATGATTATTATATCTCTGTAAAACACAGAAATCATCTTGGAATTATGACAGCCACAGCTCTTCATTTAGATTCTGTTGTAAATGGACTAGTAGATTTTACAAGTTGCGCAGTATGGGAATTGCCCGGTGAAATAAACGGCCCTCGAAGAATGTATGGTACTGTGGCAACTTTATGGTCGTCTGACGGAAATAAAAATAAGAATACAAAGTATAATGGAATTTCGAATGATAAGCAAGAAGTGTTAAATGCTGTTGGCGCAGGAACCTCGAATAATGTGTTAGCACCGGTTTATCGTCAGGAAGATTTGAATATGGATGCAAAAGTAAAATACAACAACACAAATAATGATAGAAATGTGATTTTAGGAACCGTTGGTTCTTCTACCTTTAATAATGTAGTCAATCAACAAACGCCGAATTAGTCGTGAGTCGTAAGTCATAAGTCGTAAGTTGTAAGTCGTAAGTCATAAGTCGTAAGTCATAAGTCATAAGTCGTAAGTCATAAGTCGTAAGTCATAAGTCGTAAGTCGTAAGTCGTAAGTTATAAGTCGTAAGTCATAAGTCGTAAGTTATAAGTCGTAAGTCGTAAGTCGTAAGTCATAAGTCGTAAGCCGTAACCCAATAACTCCTTAACTCCCTAACTCCTAAACTCTACATCTCATAACAATAAAAAAATAAAAACATGAAAAAAATAATCATAACCGCACTCGCAATCATATGTTCGATGAATGCATTCAGTCAGTGCCCGAATACAACAGGGAATTATGAATTCTCTATTTCGAATAATGCAAATACAATCACAATTAAGGCGCGTAATACGACGGCAATTATCCGTTCGAGTTATGTAAATCCGGCTATAGATGGTAATTTTGTAGGCTTGGTCTTTGGTATAAAATGGTCTGCGCAAAGCAATATCGTTTTATATAAGAACACTTCACCTGTCCCGTTTGATATTCTTTCGTCAGGTACTATCATGAAAAAAAATAATTTCAATTTTCAATCCTATGGAGATGCTGCAGATGCGTTACCAATGTTATCGAAAGAATTTATGTCCGGAGAATGGAATGTCATTGCAATAATTCCCTATTCGGGAAGCTTAGCGAATGATGACAAATTTGAATTAGCTTTATGTGGTTTTGATGAAACCACTGATCCTTATTTTGCCCAAATGGATAAACAGGGACATTATGGTCAGTTCTCACCGAACATTGTTCGTGAAGAATATTCTACGGCAAACCTTGCTCTGTCAAATACAGTCATCGTGTATCCAAACCCGACTATGGGAAATTTATTTGTAGATGTTAGTTCAGTATTAAATACAACGGCAACATTTAAAGTAATGAACATGACAGGTCATATTGTGAAAACAATTCAGTCAGATTTGAAGGAAGGTCTTAATAAAGTAATAGTAAATGTTGTGGATATTGCCGATGGAATGTATTTGTTGAAAGTAGTTGATGGGAAAGCATTAAACTATACGCAATCATTTACAAAAAATTAGACACTTGAATTGAAATTGAAAATCAGGATGGAGTAAAATTGATTCTATACCGTTTTTCTTCTTAAGGTTTGTGTTAAATAAAAATAAATTGCAGCATGCCGTTCATTCCGAAAGGTCGGATGATGCGCCAATCCGGAGTATACAATATGGATTTGATTTTTGATTCAAAAGGCAACTAAATTAAGGAAATACATTATTTAGGATAATAAAATTTATCATGCAAATTATCAATCGTTACTCTGATAAGCCCCAATGCAGTATTGCATTGGGGTTTTTGATGGTTGAAAAACAGGTCCTTCAACCCTGCTATGTGTGAATCATATAACTTAAACGGAATGTTGTGTAATACTTATTGCCGCGATGATACTGACCTTTGTACTATTGTGAAAATTCATTCACTTTAAAAAATAAAAAAATGAAAAAACTAATTCTATTACTTGCTATCGCAGGGTTTGCAACACAAACACAGGCCCAAAAACTAAAGGAAAAAGATGTTCCCTCTACGGTTACAGATGCTTTTCACAAAGCTCATCCGGCGATAAAACATATCGATTGGAATGGATCCGGCAAAAATTATGAAGCAACTTATACAGACGATAAAGTAAACATATCTTCAACATATGATCCCGCAGGCAACCTCACTCAAACTGAAACCGGGATAACAACCAAATCGCTTCCTACACCTGCAATGAATTATTTGAAAAAAAATTACAAAGGAAGCAGGATAAAAGGTGCCGCAAAAATGACTAGTGTCGATGGTACCGTAACATATGAAGCCGGTATAAAAGATATGGATTTGATTTTTGATTCAAAAGGGAACTATCTCAGAACGATAAAGGATTAGGATATAAAAATTATCAAATAAATTATCAGTCATTTTACTTATAAGCCCTAATGCAGAATTGCATCGGGGCTTTTACGTTTGAAAAACAGAGGCATTCGTTTCTCTTAAGTGTGAATCATATAACTTATTTCAAAAGTCATGTAATGTGAAAAACCTCTTTGATAATGACCTTTGTATTGCAACAGAAATTCAATTTTATAAAATAAAAATAACAACCATGCTACGAACTATTCATAAAAAAGACCCCAATGATTTAACGACGCGTATCGTGTTCTTGACCGTATCCACTGCATTAATTACGTTCATTGTACTATCTGTTTATTCAATTTGTAGTAATTTTCTTTGAGAAAGAAAACAAGATGAAAATGATTTCAAACTTGTCAAACTTTAATCCTCAACCTATTTAATGAACACAACATTGAAATTACCATTTTATGCAAAATTTGCTTTTATAGCCGTAGGTTTTTTTGCTCTCATCTGCACTATGTATGTTGGGAAGCATATTATTGTACCATTACTGTATGCGACAGTTTTTGCGATTTTGCTAAATCCTTTTGTTAATTTTCTAGTCAATAAGAAAATAAACAGGAAGTTGGCCATTTCGATTGCTGTTTTGTTTATCCAATT
>JANNYV010000081.1:0-2270 GCA_031410275.1 Bacteroidota bacterium | reverse complement strand
TGGAAATATAAAGCCAGACCGGTTTGCAATTATGAAGAGATGATGGCCATACATAAAAATGTAAACAGTGCATCGTATACTACCATTTGTTACTCGGATGAATCGGAGAATATCAAATACCAAAGCAATGAAACAAAAGGAGTTGGCATTTTTGCAGTAACATATGACTTTAATAAATTGCAGGCGATTGATATCAATGACGGAAGGTATTTTTCTATCTCAGAAATGCAAGGACGCGAAAGCAATGGCATCGTTATCGGAGCTACAGTGGCAGACGAATTATTTGGGACTTCGATATCGCCCCTTGGTAAATATATCGATGTCCTAAACCGCCCCTTTCAAATTATTGGAGTGATGAAAAAACAGGGCAAGACCATCACCGGGTTCAATTTTGACGGCGGTGCACTAATTTCATATAACTATCTTTCTTCGTTTAGAAAAATTGACAACAACATAGGCAATGGATTTACAGACCCAATGTTGATGGTAAAAGCAAGAGACGGTTATACCTTGGAAGAAATGAAATATGAAATTAAATCAGTGCTTAGAGCCAGCCGGAAATTACGACCGGGCGAAGCTGATAATTTTTCATTCAATCAATTAGATGGCATCCAAAAAAGTATCACCGATATTTTTTCTAATTTTAATATGTTCGGAAATATTATAGGTGTGTTTTCATTATTGGTTGGTGCTTTTGGTATTGCCAATATTATGTTTGTGTCTGTCAAAGAGCGAACCACATTGATTGGTGTAAAGAAAGCTATTGGTGCAAAAAAATTTACCATACTTTCCGAGTTCCTAATTGAATCTGTTATCCTTTGTATGCTTGGCGGTTTAATTGGAATTTTATTTGTCATCATCTTATCAAAAATACTCAGCGGCCCTTTGGGCTTTCCGGTTGAGCTTTCGTTACATAACTTTTTGTATGGCCTCCGTATCAGTGTATTCGTTGGTATTTTGGCGGGTTACATTCCTGCACGCAGAGCCGCCAATTTAAATCCGGTGGAAGCGATACGGAGTTAGTGAACAATTGACAATTGATAATTGATAGTTGATAGTGTTCATTATATTCAAATTACTTCATTCTATTTCCTTTCCCTTTTTAGAGCTTGCCGATTTTTCGATTCATTTTTGTAGCCAAGCATTGTATCAATATGCAGCTTGCATCTTGCTGTCCGCTGCAATCCCTGACCAGGGCGTCAAGGGATTTCCACTACCATCAAGGCTAGTTGTCAGCAGGAGTAACTTCATTCAACATTTAGTCAACCAACGTTGCAAGCCCTAAAAGGACCACAGACCAAAAGCTCAAGGTGATGTCCTTTGCGATCCCCAAAAAAACATTTGAAATAACAGTACCAAAATTCGAAATACATCAATTTTTTACTATTTACTTTTTACTTTGTACTAAATTTGAAACTTAAAAAATAAGTACAAGCACCATGAGCGAACAAATCAAAAAAATAATTGCGTCTTCGATTGAGACCAAGCAAGCAATTTTAGCCAATGAAAAAATGATACAGATACTTGAAGATTGCAGCAACATCATTACACAGGCATTTAAGAACGGGAACAAAGTCTTATTTTGTGGTAATGGCGGTAGCGCGGCCGATGCACAACATTTAGCGGCCGAATTTAGCGGACGTTTTTATACCGACCGCGATGCACTTCCGGCCGAAGCGCTTCATTGCAACACATCGTACATGACAGCCGTTGCGAATGATTACAGTTACGATGTGGTGTACGCACGCATGATAAAAGGTATTGGTAACCCAGGTGATATTTTAATAGGATTATCAACCAGCGGCAATTCAAAAAATATTGTGGAAGCATTTAAAATTGCAAAAATAAAAAACATGGTCACCATCGGACTCACCGGTGAAAGTGGCGGCATTATGAAAGAGATGAGCGATTATTTATTAAACGTTCCGTCGAACGACACCCCACGAATACAAGAATCGCATATTATGTTGGGCCATATTATTTGTCAATTGGTAGAAGAAAAATATTTCTCGAATGGAGCATAAAGATTGTATCATTCTTGCGGGCGGTATGGGAACACGCTTACAAAGTGTGGTCGCCGATAAGCCAAAATGTTTGGCAGATATCAACGGCAAACCTTTCCTGTCCTATCTATGTCAGCATATCAAAAAATTTCATTTTTGCAAAGTTGTTTTTTCAGTCGGTTATAAAAAGGAAATGATTATAGATTATGTCATGAGTCACCGCGATGAGTTCCCATTTGCATTTGATTTTGCAGAAGAAGATGAACC
>JANNYV010000080.1:0-3390 GCA_031410275.1 Bacteroidota bacterium | reverse complement strand
CCTAAATCTTCACACACGGAAAAATAAGTAAAATTTTACCGTATTTAACTATAAGAAAAATGGAAAAGAAGAAAAAAGAGCCGAAGGAACATGGTATTATTTCAATTGTACAATCGCCAAATGAAGGCGAAAATAATACTGTTGATGAAACCAAATTAGTTATGGAAAATGAATCAGATAAACAAAAAGAGCATGGTATTATTTCGATTGTGCAATCGCCCGATGAAGTTAAAAATAAGAAAAATGAATAAGTAAATATTGTAATGTAGCTCTTTCGAAATTCATTGATAATTACTTTTTAAAGCAATATCATTGTATGATGAAGTAACCCTGAAAGGGTTTTGACATAATAACGAAGGGCAACGCCCTTTGAGAAACAAAAACAAATATCTATTTGAAGTGAATATGACTAATTAAATATTTCGCCCATTCAGGGCTTGATTTTAGGCAAGTTTTGTTTTTGATAGGGCGATGCCGCATCGGCGGTCCGACCTAACTTAATGTATAATGCCCTTTCAGGGCAAATGCCTTTATTAAATAATGTTGCTTCTGAAGCAACAAACATAATGTTTTTTAATGCGTTTAACCAACATTTCAAACTATTAAACAAATAGACTTTGCATGTAAAATAGCTTCATCGGTATGTTTAAATTGGCAAGTATAAATTTCTTTATTCTGAATATTTTCCATCGTTTTTGTTGTAATTAATTCTTTTTTTAAACTAATATTTCGAATATAAAGAGCAACAATTCTTTCAGGATATTTGTTAGCAATGGCTACATAAATTTCGGGGTCGCTTTGCGAATTATCGCCAAGCAAAATAAATCTTTGCTTCGGGAAAGCCTCCAAAATTCTGGTCACCCGCATCAATTTACCCTGATGCTTTGTTTTACCAGTTTTTAAAAGTTGATACCATTTTTTTATCTGATTAAGTAGGAAAGCACCTTTTGGCAAGCCATTATGCTTAAAAAATTCATTCAAATCATCATATAAATTCCATTCACTGCTCGAAACATAGAAAAAAGGATTAAGTAAATCAGCAGTGGTATGAGCAAGCGAAAGCAATTGATAAAATTTTACCACATCGGCAAAAGTCTTTCTGCTACGTGGATTTTTAGTAAACATTACACGCAGTTTTTGACCAGTATTGGCCGAATGTGAGACTAAAACGGTATCGTCAATGTCAGATATAAAACCATATTGAGTAGAGTGAGGAACGAAGATTTTCCCTTCACCCGAAGTAGCTATGAGGTTTTGATTGTTTAGTAAATGAATAATTACTTGATGCCAGCCTGCTTTTACTTCGGTGTCAGATTTCCATTCAAACTTAAAAAAACCATCGGACTCAGTAGTGCTATAAAATTGTTGATTTTTCCACTGTAAACTTACTTTAACATTGGGAATCGGCTTAACGAAAAACAACTTAGTTAAATGAATAATATTTAAAATTGGATTGTTGGTGTACTTACTCGGCCCGACTGATTTTCCAGCCAAAACATGACCATAAACAACCAAATTATTGGTATGTCCGTAGCCATGATATACTTTTACAGTAGCGGTGGTATAATTAATTTCATTTTCCATATTCAAGCAATTTACTAAATTTTGATTGTTTTTAAGCATTTTTTACACAAAAATTCAAAGAAATATGCTCAGATTACTTTTTATAATTAATACAGGTTCAGGCAGCAATTCAACCGATTGGGCTTCGGTTATAACAAACTATTTTGTTGACCTAAATCATACAATCGAATTGCATCACCTTACAAAAACTTGTAATCAGGCAACAATCAGAGAAAAGATACAATTGTTTTCGCCGCAGCAGGTAGTTGCGGTAGGAGGCGATGGCACGATAAAATTAGTAGCTGAGTGTTTGTTAGAAACAGATATTGCTTTAGGTATCTTGCCAGCAGGTTCGGCCAATGGTTTGGCAAAAGAATTAGGCATAAGCACCGAACCAACAAAAGCATTAGACGTACTTATTAATGCTTATTCAAAAAAGATTCATTTAACTAACATTAATGGCGAAATGTGTATTCATTTGAGCGATATTGGCTTGAATGCCTATGCAATGAAGCGATTCAAAAGCCAAAATGTGCGTGGAATGTGGGGATATTTCATCGCCTCTTTGAATGTATTGGTGCAAAATCCACGCATGGAAATAAGCATGAAAATCGACAAAAAAGACATAAAAATAAATGCCGAAATGATAGTAATTGCCAATGGCACGACATACGGCACTGGAGCAACTATCAATCCGATTGGCACGCTTGATGATGAACTCTTTGAAGTAATTGTTGTGAAAGAAATATCTTTTTTGGAAGTATTTAAAATGTTTTTCTCGAATCTTTCTTATAATTTGAATAAGACCGAAGTTTTCCAAACAAACGCATTATCTATGCGTGCTACAAAAAATGTACATTTTCAAGTGGATGGCGAATATCTTGGTAAGATAAAAACCCTCAATGTTACACTCATGCCCGATGCCCTTCAAATCATTGTGCCAAATGTGTGAATTATGTAACTATTCCTAAAAGTTATGTAATACTTTCCCCCTCAAAGATGCTGACCTTTATACTGCCGTGAAAATCAATTCACAGCCTATAAAGTAATTCCCGCAATGAAAAGTAAGGCTTACTTTAATAAGATATTAATTATGAAATTATGAAAAGGTTAGAAAACAAAGTTGCTATCATTACAGGTGGGGCGGGAAGCATTGGAAAAATAACAGCAAAACTTTTTCTGGAAGAGGGGGCAAAAGTGTTTTTAGTAGATATAAACGAACAAGACCTCAAAGAAGTTGATGATGAACTGGAAGGTTCAAGAATCAAGTATGGCGTTGCTGATGTATCCAAATCAGAAGACGTTCAGCGGTATGTAAATGAAGCCGTAGAAGCATTCGGTAAGATTGATATTTTCTTTAATAATGCAGGAATTGAAGGTGTAGTAAAACCTATTACTGACTATCCAGAAGATATTTTTGATAAAATCGTGGCAGTCAATGTGAAAGGAAATTGGTTAGGAAATAAATACGTTTTGCCCCAAATGAATGATGGCGGAAGTATTATTATGACTTCGTCAGTGGCTGGACTCACAGGCAGCCCCAATGTGAGTGCCTATATCACCAGTAAACACGCCGTTGTTGGTATTATGCGGGCAACTGCCATTGAAGCTGCTCCCAGAAAAATTAGAGTAAATACTGTTCATCCTTCTCCCGTTGATAACCGAATGATGCGGTCATTGGAAGAAGGTTTCTCGGCTGGGCATGGCTCAGAAGTGAAGAAAGCTTTGGAAGCCACTATTCCACTTGGGCGTTATGCCGAACCAATCGAAATTGCAAAATTAGTAGTATTTCTTGCCAGCGATGATAGTCAATTCATCACAGGAACC
>JANNYV010000079.1:0-6209 GCA_031410275.1 Bacteroidota bacterium | reverse complement strand
TTCATATACTTTGCATGCTATCAAAAAAGATTGCCCTCATGCAGCTGCTCCAAGAGGTAAAAGCAGATTCATCGAAATGGATGAAGACCAAAGGTGTTGAATATGAACATTTTTATTGGCAAAATGGTTATGGTGCCTTCTCTGTAAAACCAACAGAAATTGACAAGATTACGAGATACATAACCAATCAAAAAAAACATCATGACAAGAGAACTTTTCAGGATGAATATAGAACTATTCTAAAAAAGTTTAAAGTTGAATATGACGAACGATATGTTTGGGATTAACGCTACATGGCTTCGTTTTAATCAGAGGGCTTCATCAGATGGCATGATATTATAGTGTTATATAATAGGACTTTATCTTGTTTGATATATCACGCCATCCTCTTATCACAGGACTTCATCCTGTGTTGAAATATGTCGCCCTTTCAGGGCTTTACATAATATCTCCGGAGTCCTGAAAGGACGACATCAATTAGCTTAGGGCGAAATATACTGTCGGCTTATCACAGGACTTCATCCTGTGTTGACATATGTCGTCCCTTCAGGGCTTTACATGGATATCCCAAAGTCCTGAAAGGACGACATCAATTAGCTTAGGGCGAAGCCCTGAGAACTGAGAATCGCACGCCCGCCTCCCAACATAGATATCAATGAATAAACTTGCCAATCACAAAATTAAAAAATTATCAACTATCAATTCTTACATTTGAACATTCAAAAAATTTAGCTCATATGAGAATACATTTATTAGCAGCATTAATTCTTATTACCATTGTTTCATGCAAAACAAAAGTAGATGATACGGAAGCAAAACTAAATGACGACATGCATACTTTTTCAAATTATGAAGATGTTACTTGTAAACATTTAGATTGGGAAGCCTTTATTGACTTTGAGCATAAGCAAATCAGGGGTATTGCCAAATGGTCGTTCGAAAATAAAACAAATGCCAAACATATTCATTTCGATACGTATGCACTAACAATAAAAAAAGTTAAGGTAAACGGAAGAGAAGTACAACATACTTTAACACCATTCAATAAAGTATATGGTTGTGGTTTGTCTATTCCGATTGAAGAAAATGACAGTGTTGTGTCTATTGAATATTTTACAGGACCGATAGCGACTGCATTACAATGGCTTGCTCCGCAACAAACTGCCGGCAAAATCCTTCCTTATCTTTTTACTCAATGCGAAAGTATTTATGCGCGTTCCCTCATGCCTTGCCAAGACGTTCCTGCAATACGTATCACATATAATGCCGAGGTGCAGGTTCCTAAAGGCATGATGGCATTGATGAGTGCAAAAAACCCAACAGAACGAAACCCGGATGGTCGTTACCATTTTGAAATGGAAATTCCGATTCCTACTTACCTCATTGCATTAGCTGTTGGTGACATTTCATACAAAGCATTTGATGCACGAAGCGGTGTCTACACCGAACCAAGCATGTTAGAAAAAGCATGGACTGAACTGAGTGATATTCCACGTATGATGCAGGCCGCTGAAGCTATTGGCGGTCCGTATAAATGGGGCCGGTATGATGTGCTTGTGGCTCCACCTTCTTTTCCTATCGGCGGTATGGAGAACCCGCGTTTGACCTTTGCCACACCCACCATTATTGCCGGTGATAAAAGTTTAGTGTCCTTGGTAGCACATGAAATGGCGCATAGCTGGAGTGGCAATTTGGTTACCAATGCCACATGGAATGATATCTGGTTAAACGAAGGCTTCACCACATATTTCGAACGAAGAATTATGGAAAGTATCAGTGGCAAAACATATAATGATATGCTTTGGGAATTGGGGTATCAGGATATGCAAAGTGATTTCAAAGATTTTGGGATGACAAGCCCCGATACACGATTACGAGTAGAATTAAAAGGACGAAACCCAGGTGAAGGGTTCTCGAATATTCCTTATGAAAAAGGTGCAGTGTTTTTACGAATGCTAGAAGAAAACATCGGACGTGAAAAATTTGATGCTTACCTGAATGCCTACTTTCAAACGAATGCATTCAGTCCTATGACAACAAAAAAATGTTTGGAATTTATGGATGAACATTTATTCAATCATGATGAAGCCTTGCGAAAAAAATTACATATCAATCAATGGGTTTACGAACCCGGATTACCTGATAACTGCCCTCACAGTGTTTCTTCACGTTTTGTTGCAGTTGATAGCATGCGTACCGAATTCGAAAAAACAGGCATCACCAAAAACATGAATACAGGAAATTGGACCACACACGAATGGTTACAATTTCTACGAAAAATTTCACACCCTTTGTCTTTAGATAAAATGAAAGATTTAGATTATACATTCAAATTAACATCAACAGGCAATAGCGAAATTGCTGATGAATGGTTTAAATTGGCAATTGCTTCTAACTATGAAACGGCTTATCCAGCCATGGAAAAATTTCTAAATACTGTAGGCAGACAAAAATTTCTTGAACCACTTTATGCCGAAATGATGAAGACAGAAAATGGTAAAGTCATGGCTAAAAATATATTCAGTGAATCAAAAGATAACTATCATCCATTAACTGCTTTAAAAATTGAACGCAAACTTTCAGGGAAATAAAAACAACTTACGACTTATTTTTCTCCTGCCTAGAAACAATTGACAACATGGCTGTTTCAATAACAGTATAAATAATATAGACGAACATTAATAAAAACAAATCGGGTTTGTGTAATTTCTTATGCGTAACAAATAGTAAAATGCCAACGGCCATAATACAAAGAAAGAATTTAATAAAAGTTCCACTCATCACCCCTCTTACAAATCGATGCGGGTTATCACTTCCAACAGATCTTGAAGAAATGTAATAAGTTAATACACTTATGAAGGCCAATGCAATCGTTCCAGACATTACTATAACTCTTGTGAAATATTGATTTTCATCAGAAAGAAAAAATTCTATTCCCAATAAAATGAATGTTGTCAGAATGAGAAGAAGATAAAATTTATTTTTCATGTTGAGTGTCTTTGTATATTTTCCAAAAGGTTATAAGTAAAACAATCACTGGTAAGGAGACTGTAAAAAAAGGGAATTTCAATCCCAAATATTTATCTGTTTGGTACCCTATAAAAATAGTCACGGCCAGCGTGACTAAAAATTGAGTTGCCATACCGGCATATTTATACAATTCGTTATTGGGCATTCAACTCTACTGTATTCGCTGTTTTGGGTGCCTCCATTTTGGGAGTCGTAGAAATACTTGCAGCAGCAGGATTACCCATGGTACAATTTCCATTAAATTTTACCCCATTTTCAATCACTAATTTCCCGGTATTAATGTCACCGTCAATAGTGGCATTTCCTTTCAAATATAAAATATCTGCAATCTTTAATTTACCACCTACATTGCCTGCAATTTCTGCACTTTGACAAATAATATCTCCGTCAACTTTTCCTGTATTTGAAATAATTACTTTCCCTTTCGATGTTATCGTACCCTTTACACTTCCTTCAACTTTTATATCACCTTCAATTTTTATTTGCCCTTCTAATGTTGTTCCTTCAGAAATTGTAGTCAATGGAGAGGATGAATAAGATGGTGACGAATGCGTTTGAGATGGCGCCGTTACAGGCGCAGAACTTGGTGCTTGGCTCCCCAAAGGTGCAGCACTACTTGAACTTGAAACGTTATCTCGTGTATCTTTATTGGATGAAAAAATGGACATTATATTTTTGTTTGAGGGGTAAAATTAATTTTTTTCTTTGAATTTCTTCTTTTTTTGTAAAGTATCTTTCATCACCGACTCAACACTCTCAGTACTATCATTTTGCAATGCTTTTAAATAATCATATTTGCTTGCATGATCTATTTTACTCAAGTTTTGTTGAGTTGCCAACTCAATTTGTTTTCCACTCAACTTACTTGTATCATTCTTCGATGAAATATTTCCATTCGCTACATTAATTAAATTAAAAATATATTGCTCACGGATATTATTTATTTTCACTAAAGAATCTGATAGTTTTTGAAGTTGCATCAATTTAGTTCTCGATACATTGTTATTGGTCCCCGGAATATAAAACCTCAACGGTGTTAAGAGAAACAGTGCTGTCAGCAATAAAAATATCAGGACAAATACTGTTGACAAAAAAATATACACACTCTTCTTTGTCAGATGCATCGTCAACGCCTCAGACATGGTTTCTTCATTTGTTACAGTCAAACGATATGGCGCATTTATCTTTTTAAAAAAGCGTCTGAAAATACTGTAAATGTTTCCTCCTGAAATTTTTATCATTTAGCACGAAATTTGTAGTTTTACAATCTTTAAAACGATTTATCCTGAAATATCAAATAAATTTGTTTTTTTTGAGTTTATAAAAAGTGAAGATAAAACTATATATATTCTTTTCGATTTTTGCCCTACAAACTTTTTGCGTGTTGCCATCGGCCCATGCACAAAATCAGTATACACAAAAGGGCATTGACAGTGCAGCCATCGACGGACGTATTCAGGCAGATAAAGCAAGAAGGGACAGTATTGCAAAAGCAATTGTTCAAAAACGAAAGGATGATAGCACCGCCAGAGAACTTGCAAAATTAAAACTGCAGGCTTTTAGAGATAGTATTGTCACGGCCCGGAATATTAAACGCAAATCTGACAGTCTTTTACGCGAGGCCGCCAAACAATTATTGGTTGATAAAAAAAGAGTCGCTGACAGCCTTGCTCAGGACCGGATTCGTAAACAGGATAGTATTCAATTGGCTAGAGAAGATCGCGCCGACAGCATACGCTTAGCAAAAACAGATAAGGATAAGCAGCGAGCGGCTCTCGAAAAATATAAGAACAGCAAGCAATATAAAGATAGTCTTACGACCATAAGAAATAATAGGAGCGACAGTATTGCTTCAGCCAGACTTGCACAACAAGAAATTTTAAAAGCTAAAAACGAAAAGATTCGGGATAGCATGCTCACGGCAAGAAATAATTTCAATGATAGTTTGAAAGCCGTTCAAAAACATATCAATGACAGTACTTCACAAGCTGTAAAAACGAATATTGAAAAGCAAAAAACTGAACGCCAGCATATAAATGACAGCTTGCTAGCTATTCGAAAACAACGAGCTGATAGTATAGCAGCGCATAAAAAAACACCGAGCGGCAAAACAGATGATACAGCTAAAAAGAAAGAAGAAAAAAAGAATTCATTGGCTATAAAACTTGTTCATGAAAAGAAACAAGAAGAATGGACAAACGAAAAATTATTGAAACGCAAATGGAATATGCCCCGTCGTATTTATCAGAATACAGTAACGAGGTATAACTACTTTTATAATGCGCGACGCAAATACGATGATGCCATACGTATCTTAAAAAAAACAAATAAGGAAGACTATTCTAAATTAATCAGCCTCTACCCATATGATGTGCGTAAGTCAGGCACGAGCGTTGCTACACAAATGGATTCAGTAATAAAGAAAGCTTCTTTCAGTACGCAAATTCATGACCCCCGTTCGAAGTGGTTTGATAATTTATATTTTTTAATGGGCAAAGCTTCTTTTGTGAAAAATGATTTTGATGGAGCCATCACCACATTTCAATTTGTTGCGAATGAATATAAAGACGCACCCAAAAAGAAAAAAACAAAAGGTGGTGCTGTCATTCTTGAAAAAGCCGACCCAACAAGCATTTCAACAGTTGACAAACGAAAAGGAATTCGAAAATTACGACACTTCCCCATTCGTAATCAAGCGTTGGTATGGTTAGCTAAATCCTATATCGAAGCCGAACAATACAGTGAAGCCGGCGCATTAATTAGTACGCTCGAAAAAGATAAAGTATTTCCTAAACGTAACAAAGCTGATTTATTTATAACGAAAGCCTCGCTTGAAATTGCGCAGCAAAATAATACTGATGCAATTGCTTCATTAGAGAAAGCTCTTGAATTAAAACTTCCTTCATTGCAACGCGCCAGGACACAATTTGTCATTGGTCAATTATACGCATTAGAAGGCGACTTTGCAAAATCGACAGAACATTTTAAAAAATCTATTAGTGGAAAAGCAAACCCTGAAATGGATTTTTATACGAAACTATTTATTGCTCAAAATGCCTCTAAAGGTGGGGGCGATAAACAATTTGCCATTAACCAATTAGACAAATTAATTAAAGACCCAAAATTTGAAAAATATAAAAGCCAAGCTTATAATGTACTAGCCGCCATTTACGCAGATG